>NZ_JH556653.1:476023-628394 GCF_000179595.2 Acetivibrio cellulolyticus CD2
TTCTGACAAGTATAAGAGAGACTATAGAAAAGCACAAAATGGTTAAACAGGAGGACTTAATAAGACTACTGAACCCTAAAATACAAGGATGGGCAAATCATCACAGACATAAAGTATCAAAGAAGGCATTTGGTCATGTTGATAATCAGATATTCCTTAAATTATGGCAGTGGTGTTGCAGGAGACATCCAAAGAAGGGCAAGAAGTGGATAAAGAATAGATACTTCCATAGTATAGAGACAAGAAACTGGGTATTTGCAGCAAAGACCGACAAAGGATTGGTAAAGTTAAAAAGAGCTTCTGATACTAAAATATTAAGGCATGTAAAGATAAGAAAAGAAGCAAACCCTTATGATACAGAATGGAAATCATATTTTGAAGAAAGGGAAGGTTACAAACTCTTTGAAAGTATGAGCGGAAGAAATGCCTTAAGAAGAATGTGGAACAGACAAAAAGGATTATGCCCAATATGTGGCGAAAGAGTAGTTGAAAAAGGGACGTGGAGAATGCATAAGGACGAGCAAGCAAACAAGAAATACATAGTGCATTCAAAATGTCATAATAGCCTACATGGTTATATACAAAACCCGATTGAGCTGGCTTACTCATAGAGTTGAGTAAGTTTACAAGTGCTTGAGCCGTGTGAGGGGAAACTTTCACGCACGGTTCTTAGGGGGGAAGGAGGCTGTAAAGTCTCTAACCTACCCGACTCGGTGTCTGTCTTTTGGATAGCTATCTGATTACCCTCGCTGTCCTGCAGGAACGCATGGGTCACAAAGTGATAATAGGTATCATAATAGGCGGCCAGAAAGCCCACTTCAGTAATGTTATTTCCATTAAACTGGTCTGCCTCAAGGCGGATTTCCTTCGTAATATACGAGGTCGGATATACATACACGGTTTCAATCGTGGTCGGTATCTTTCTGCCAAGATAGCTGAATACATCGGTGCGAGTGACACTCAGCGTTCCTGTTCCTTTTCCCACGCCGATTGCCTTCAATGGGTCGGCATAGTAGCTTACTCCGCCGGTGTTTGTGAAATAATGAAACCAGCGGTTCAGAATAATATTGTAGGCGACGGCGGTCTGCTTCAGTTCGTTTGTCTTAGCATCGCGTACCTCAACATCGAATCGGTTATGAATGACCGCTTTTTGTTTAAATTCCATGACTTCTCCTCCTAAATCGGTAATATGCCTACCGGCGGCAGAGTAACGGTGCTTTCAACATTAACCGTAACGCTCTCGTTAAGGTATGCACGATGGTCGGTCTTGATATTGATGTACATCCCGGCGATTGGCGTTACCATAGCTGTTTCCCTGAGAATGGTCTGTATCGGCAGCCCGGCAAGGACAAACGCTGTCGCTTCAATCGGCATTCTGTGACCGTCTATAACTTGCCACGCCTCGTGGCACTCACTGACTGTAATCGTAAAGTCAACACTTTGCCCTAAATCCTGTGCGAGGGTCAACTTCAGCTGGTTGTCGTTCTGCCAGACGCAGGATTCCACCGGGCGCACCGGGAAGGTTGTGAAGTAGTTCTCAAACGCACCGTTTATGCCTCCAACCATGCGGTTGAAGGTGATAACAATCTCGCGAAGTCCGATGCGTTCATGCTCGATAACTGAGAGAGCGGGTTCATCTTTTGCATAGCAGGCAAGGTATGGCATATCTGGGATAGCTTCTCCATGTTCCGAAAAGACAGGATAATAATACTGTACATTGTTCATCCATACCTTTACGTCCTGCGGCCAGCTTTCCGCGTATTCGGGAGGCATCGCCTGTCCCGCGTAGGTGCGATCGGAGAGGACATAGTTCATCACGCCTGCGTTTTCGGTGAGAAAACCAACCCTGAAATCATTAGTTCGGAATACACAGAGGGTCGCGTTGCCTGTACCAAGCTCCGTAACCTCATTCTCAGTTTCCCAGATATACTCACCGTTGCTTTGTTGACAATAGGCGCGATAGAACACTTTATCATCCCGCAGATAACCGATGATTAAGCCCTGGTCGACTCCTGTGTCGAGTGTCGACTGCCAGCCACGACAAACGGAAATCTGTGAGACACCTTCAGCAAGCGGTATCCTTGTGGATACGTCGCTCCATTTCTGTACATACAGGTTATTGCTGCCGTCTATGAAAAAGATGTACGGCGTTTCCTCGGTCATCAGCTCGTAATACCGCTTTTTTGGATTGATACGCCAGTCACCGTCAAACTCGATTGCAACGTCCTTGACCGAACCGATACTCCAAACGAACTCCCATTCCTGTTCGGCATAAGCTGGCATTTTTCGGGAGTAAACACTGCCCGTGCCGTTATCAACACAAACTGCATAAACAAGGCTCGGCTGTGCTTCTCCCGGAAGCTGTCTGATGGCCACATCACCGAAGTTCGCCGGGATATCTTCATGGATCACCTCGGTGATCAGTGTGTTGATACTTGCTTGTTTCGCAATAACCTGTATTTGGGGCAGGTTGTCGGTTGATGTTCCGTAAAAGCGTTTTAGGAGCTTCTGCTTTAGGTCAAGAGGAACACTTCTCATACATCCGTCTCCTTTGCGAGCGTGATTTCAGCTTTGAAATACTCCCTTGAAATACGGTCGAATTCGGACAGTTTGGTAATCCTGCCGAAGTACACCTTTCCGCCCAAAGTAACCTTCAAAAGCGAAAGCTGGTCCTCGGCGGAGAACAAAGCCTGTCTGCCGTCCTCTTTTACATAAACGGTCAGCTCATATGAGACGGCAGGCTCGCCGAAACGTGAAATCAACTGCCTGCCGTCAAGGGTTTTATGGAGAGTGCGGATAACCTCCTGTTTTTCTTTCAATGAAACGAACGGGGTGATAACAATTCCGTTATCCATGTTTTTCAGTTCCGTCATATCCGCACCTCACCCCTTAACTGATTGATGATGATATCTACCACCGAGGTCATCTCATTTTGGTTGTTGACACCCTCAACCCGGATAACCCCAGTGTGGTTTATGGTTTTATCGGCATTGCCTTTGCCGTTTACAGTGGCGTTGACATCAAATTCTGTTGGGATAGCCTTTTGCATATCTTTTTCCACGCCGTTCATGGCGTTAAGGAAGCCGACACCAATGCCTTCGCCCATATTGCCACCGATTCCGGCAAACACGGTCGACGGGGAGTGGATGCCGAGAAGCCCTTTAACCCCATCGACAATCCCGCCAAAGAAGTTGCCGACCGAATCGGACAGCCATTTGCCCATCGACTTGATGCCTTCCCACAGACCTTTGACAATATCAATACCAATTTGCATCACTGAACCAACCGCGCTGCCAAGCCCGCTGACGATTGCTACAATAATCTGAGGTAGGGCGGCTATCAGCTGTGGGATTGCCTGAATCAGACCCGCTGCAAGCTGAACAATAAGCGTGATACCCATCTCGATGATGGCGGGTAGATTGCTGGTAATGAATTCGATAATAGTCGTAATAATCTGTGGCAGCGCTTCCATGAGCCTTGGCAGCGCATTCAAAAGTCCCTCAGCCAGACCGGCGATGATAGCGAAAGCCGCTTCGAGGATTTTATCCATGTTGGCAAGCAGAGTGTCCACAATCAGAATGATTGCTTCTATGATAGAAGGAATCAGTTCCGGGAGTGCGTCCGCGATACCGAGCGCAAGGGTAATAATCATGTCGATGGCTGCTTGTATGAGCATAGGCAGGTTGTCAATAATTCCATCCACTAAGGACATGACCAGTTGTACGGCTCCCTGTGTAATCTGCGGTAAGGCTTCGACCAGACCTTGGAGCAGGGTGAAAATAACCGAACTGGCCACTTCAATAATCATAGGCAGGTTATCCGTTATGGAGTTTACCAGCGCCATAACGATATCGACAGCGACCTCCATAATCTTGGGGAGGTTTTCAAGGACCATATCCGCAATTCCACCGATTGCATTGCCGATTACATCGGATATCTTTCCGAAGTCGCCGCCCGCTTCATTGAGTCCGCGTGTGAAATCACCCAGCAGGGATACCCCATCGTCTGCAAGCGTCTGCAGCTGGGGCAGAAGAATGGTACCCATTGCATTTTTCGCTGCGCCGGCGCCCGCCTTTAGACGCTGGACGCTGTCGTCGAATTTACCCAGAGCGTTCAGGGAATCGTCGGACATGACTGCACCCATGCGCTTCGCTTCTTCCGTCAAAGCTGCAATGCCTTCGCTGCCTTGGGCGATGAGCGGATTCAGTTCCTGAGCACTCTTGCCGAAAATCTGCATAGCGAGGGCGTCACGTTCGGTTTCGTTCGAGATTTTACCAAGCGCATCAATGGTTTCCCAATACACGGTTTCGCTGTCCCTGAGCTGTCCGCTGCTGTCTGTCACGGATATGCCGAGTTTTGCATAAGCATCGGCAAACTTAGCCGAGCCGTCCCTCGCGTTAGCCATCGACTTGACCTGCTTGGACATAGAACCGGTTAAGGTCTCCATTGAGACATCGACCAGTTCAGCGGCGTATTTGTATGCCTGCAGGCTTTCGGTTGACATTCCCGTAACCGTGGACATCGTGAGAATTTCGTCGGCGTAGGCAGCGGCGCCGACCGTCATATCGGTCAGGGATTTTGCTGCTCCGATGGCGGCTGCTCCCACCGCGACAAAAGCGGTGCCCATTGCGGCTCCTATACCTTTTAGAACACCGCCCAGTTTTTGAAACCGCCCGCCAGCATCGTCGGCTTTATCACCCGCGTCTTTAAGCTCGTCGCCGAACTGGTCTGCTTGTTTTTCAGCATCGTCAAACTCGTCTGCCACACCGTCAAGCGCCTTTTCATTCGACTTGAGCTCGCGTTCCATGCCGTTGAGTTCTGCCTGCGCATTGTTCAGCTGAACAGCCCACTGCTGTGTGCGGCGGTCATTCTCGCCGAAGGAATCGGAGGCGTTTTCAAGCGCCTTGCGGAGGGTTTCGATTTTCTCTTTCTGCGCATCGATCTGCTTTGTCAGAACCTCGTTTTTGGCGGTGAGGGACTGGACGCTGTTTTCATTTTTGCCGAACTCGGACTCGACCAGCTTCATTTCCGAACCGAGTACCTTGAACGACTGATTGATGTCAGAAAGGGCTTTCTTGAACTCCTTTTCACCCTCGACGCCGATTTTCAAGCCAAAATTATCTGCCATATCTCACCACCTCCTTAGATACCGCTTGGAATGATTTCATCGATGTAATGCTCACGCTTCGGTTTTGCCAGACCGTTAAACTGCTTATATATCTCCCACTGGTCGAGCAGATGACCCAGCGGCATGAGCCAGACCTCCGGCTCTGACCGGTGCAGCAGAGTTACACCGTAAAAAATCAGCCGGGCAAACAACTCCTCGTCGTTTACCCGACCTGTGCGTTTTTTGAGGACTCGTCCTCGCTTTCTATATTGCGCTTCGTTCCCTTGAACATTGCTTCCATAATGCAGTTTTTGTAGTCGGAGAGCTCGAGCGGCGAGGTGAGCAGTTCGACCGCATCCTCTGTGAGCAGATCTCGTTTTTTGGCGGGATTCTGTAGGTTGTGTACCAGTACTGATTGGTTGGCAAGCAGCGTAATGAGCCACACCACCTCGTCGAGTGCCATCTCGAAGTTCTCTGACTTCATGAGCTTTTCGCCCAGATTAGAAAGACCGCCGTATCTCTTGGCAATCTCTTTTGTCGCTTTGGTGGTAAGGATCAGTTCGTAATCCTGGCCACCGATAGCAATTTTTGCGCTTCTTTCATCAGTCATTATTCGCCACCTCCGACAGGAGCGGCGAATGTGGGCTCGTAAACCTGCGTGCACCAGCCTGTGATAACAGATGCCGGAACGCTCGTGTCGTCCTCGTTGACTTCGGATTTCCACGGATGCTTGCCATTGCCGTCCAGTTTATTACGGCGGTATACCGTACCCTCGATGGTCGGCGTGGAAAAGGTGATGCTGTCACCCTTGGTCTGCAGGTTGGTTGCCGGGATTCCGAATACGACACGGTAAAGCCAGAAGTAACGGTATTTGCCGTTGGATTTCTTTGCGCGGAACCCGATAGCAACGGGAGCGCCACCGTCCTCACCTCCGGATATCACGACATGGTTGTCGTCAATCTTTGCCCCGGTCAGGTCCTCGGCAGCGGTTGTGCCGATATCGTCGACACCCAGTGAAAGTTTTCCGGATTTGAATTCCTTCACAACCTCGGCGGGACTGTCATCAGCGTAAAGAGTCGCTTCCACCAGTTCAACCGACAGATCAGCTTTCATAGCTTTAGCAAGCTGGATGGGCGTGCTGTAAGTTTCGGTTCCGTCCGTGCCTTCCGTTATCTTTGCATAATAGAGCTTATCAAGCCCGATAGTAGCCATTTACTATTCCTCCAATTCGTAATATTTCGCCACATCAATGGCGTAATGGTGATAGCCGGTATCATCCTCGTGTCCTACATACCGGCGGTCGGCTATAACAAAATCAGCCTGGAGGAGCATCCTCACAAGCTGATTCTTTCTTTGTAAATAGTTGTTTTTGCTGAACAGCGTAATCCTGACCTCGTTTATATCCGCAAGCGGCTTATTGTCACCAAAAACAGCAAATGTGTCGCTTAAGGGCGTCAGCACCAAATATTCATCGGGAGGCACGCCGCTGAAGACACCTGTTTCAACAGGGATATTTGTGGTTTCAAACAGTGCGTTCAAATCGGACAATATACTCATAGCTTATCAATCTCGCTTTCCAGCTTGTCAGTCATAGCCTCGATACAAGCGTCTTTTGATTTGCTCTTTGCAGGTTTCAGAAAAGGCTTCGGGGTTTGACCATGCTTGCCGTATTCGAGGATGTTAGCAATTTTAGCGTTACTGCCGCCATCCGAACGCGGCTCTTTGAAGCCTATCTTCACGTTGAAATTACCATCTCTGTCCTGCTTGGCCGGAGATACTCCAAGCGCTGATTCAAGTTCGCCAGTGGAACGGCTTTCAATCTTCGTGTTTTTACCGACCACGGATGAAAGGTTGCTTTTTACCTTGTCATATACGACTTCGGCACCGGCTTCAAGAACCTTTGGTACGATTTCGTCGGTTTTTTCAGCCAGCCTTGACACCTTGAGGAGGAAGTCATCCGGCATTTTGAAGTCGACCTTAGCCATCAGTGCTCACCGCCAATACTTCAAGATATATCCCTCGAACCTTTACATTTTCAACCGAGTATATGTTGTAGCGTTTGCCTTCACAGACAATAACGTGGCGAGTATTTAGTTCGATGCCGGGAATGGTGCGCAGTCGGAACAAGGCATTCACCTCATCTGACTGCGCCATATTACGCCACTTTTCTGTGGAGTTCTTTTGCTCAAAATATGTTCTGACTGAAGCAAGAACTGTGTCCCCGTGATTTATAAAGCCATCAGCGTCCTTGACCGGTTCTGCTGAAATGATGTCGATGAAGGAACTCATCTTCCCAAAACTCATATTCACACCTTCCAATCCCGGTCGAGTCTTAGAAGAAGATTGACCGTATTCCATACCTGCTGTCCGGCTTGCACATTATCCGCAAAAAAGCCGCCCGTGCTGCCGTCCCTGGATTCATAGAAGTGGGACGACAGCATAATGACGGCTTGCTCTGTGGTAGGCGGCATCTGATGATCTGTGTAGTAGTTTTCTGTGAGATGCTGATAGCTTTCAGCGTATTTAACGGCGGCGGTGATGTACAGCTGAAGGAGTTCATCGTCTGCCGTGTGTTCAAGGATGAGATTTGCTTTGACTTTTTCAAGCAGCGTCATACCGCCACCGTCCTTTCTTTATTCCTGCGCGTCCGGAGCCATAAGCCCAGCGGTTTTCAGTTTTTCGAGCAGGGCATTGAAATCGGCAAGCAGTAAAGTGATATCCTCCGCCACACTTGCCGCCTGGTTTACCGCGACAGGCACTTCCGGCACAGCTGGGTAAGTCGGAACATAAAGGATTCCATCAGATCCGATTTTCGCCGGAACAGTATCCGTTTCAGTTTTGGCGGTTGCCTTTACTCCGCCAAGTGTGGTTTCTGTAGTGACGGGTACTTGAGAAGAAGGAAGTCCCGTTACCGAGGCTCCCTCCTTGATTTCCAACGTTCCGCCGATGACGGTTTTCTCGCCGCCCTGTTCGGTGTAGTTCTTCGCATTATATTCGCTCATATCGCTACCTCCTTAGGCCTTCATCTTAAGAATCTGTACGGCTTCGGGTAGTACCAGTTTGCCGTCGACACGCTCCTTTGCCACATAGCCAATCATGCCGTTGCCTGCGTAGAGTTCCTTGAGTTGTGCAAAGGAACGGGAACCACGGTCACCGATGTTGTAGTAGCTGAAATCACCGAATGCCATAACAGGCACCCCCGGTGCAATGGTGGAAACGAAAGCAGAGGTGTAAATGGAGTAGCCTGCTAGCTTGTCGGGTTCACCAGCCTGATAGGACGGCTGCCAGATATATGCGCCGTTGCCGTCTTTCAGCTTGCGGAGAACGGCAAGCGTCTGGTCATTGGTGATGAATACGGCCTCTTTACGATACGGACGCTTGAGGGCATAGATGAGGTTTAATACCTCGTCTGCCGTAATCGAAGCACCGGAAGTGGTAACGCCAATCTGACCTCCGCCAGTTGCGGCAAAGATGCCGAGGGGCTTACCCTGACCGTCTCCGTTAAGGAAAGCATCCTCTTCAGCATTGGACAGAGCCTTGGTGAACTGGTCGAGGATGTGGCTTTCAAGATTGAAAGCATTATCGTAGAGCAGTTCCTCCGTAACCTTTACAGCCACATGGAGCTTGTGGGCGTCAAGCAGAATCTGCGCGAAGGTCGCGTCACCGAAAGTAAGCGCAGCACCCTCATCAATCCATGCCGCCGCAGGAGTTGTGGCTGCGATATTGATTTTATGTTCACCGCTGGTCGTGATTCTGGTAGCCAGCTTACGGAAGATATTCTCTTCCTTCAGACCCTGAATAAGACGGTCATCATACTCAACGGGGACAAGATAACCGCCGTCCGTGTCAACACCCTCTTGCAGGACATTGCTGACCTGACGGAAGTTGGAGCGGAGCGCCTGCAGCATTCCTGCTTTGTACTCATCTGACGCTCTGCCGGTCTTGGTTTCCATGCCGGGGACGGCAGGCTTGCCTGTGAGGGGAGTGTTCAGAGGCTTGGAAAGCTCACGGTCGAGTGCTTCCTGTTTTTCGAGACGGTCGATTTCCTTGCCGAGAGCGACCACGTCAGCTTCCATTTTGTCGTAAGTGGCCGTGTCGTCAGCGGAAACCAAACCGTCGGTACCGCGCTTGGTATCAAGGAAAGCCTTTGCGGCTTCCCATGCTTTTGCGCGCTTTTCGCGCAGTTCAAGAATTCTGTTCATTGATGTTACCTCCATAAAATTTAGTGTGAAATTAAAGAGAGCCGCTTTTCCAGCGACTCAACGGGTGTGCCCTTGTTCTGTTTGGGTATCTTGGGTTTAACCTTGTTCAGCAGTGAGTTCGTTACCGCCCGACGGCTGAAAGCATAGGTGACGTCATCTGGTTGAATCCGCTTTTTCTCATCTTCCAGAAGGCCGTCCGCAAAGCCCAGTTCAATTGCTTTGTTGGCATTGAGCCAGGTTTCGGCGTCCATAAGGTGGGAAAGCTTCGCACGGGACTGCCCGGTCTTGATTTCATAGGCGTTGATGATACTCTCCTTGACCTCGTCCAGCATAGAGATTGCTTTCTGCATTTCCTCGCTGTCGCCGATTGCGATGGTCAGCGGGTTATGCACCATCATGAGCGCCGTTGGAGCCATCAACACCTCGGTTCCCGCCATAGCAATAACGCTTGCCGCCGAAGCTGCAATACCGTCGATTTTCACGGTAACCCTGCCTTTGTAATCCATGAGCATGGTGTAAATCTGACTTGCCGCGATACAGTCGCCGCCGGGTGAGTTGATCCAAATAACAATGTCACCCTCTCCGGCAATCAAATCTGTTTTGAATGCTTTCGGGGTGACATCGTCGTCAAACCAGCTTTCCTCGGCAATCGTACCGTCAAGGTAGAGCGTTCGGGCACCGGAATCTTCATCCCGTGCCCAGTTCCAGAATTTCTTCATTTGGTTGTATCCTCCGTTCCTGTAGTATTTGCGAACGCGCCCGCGTCCTGTAATTTGGTCATCGCGCCATTGATGAGGTAGAGATCGCCACCCAGTTCCGCAGGGATGCGGTCGAGGTTTTCAAGCTCACGGATGTCGTTTGCACTCATCCAGCCGTTCTGCCTTGCCGTGGCGTAACCGCTCATCCGGCTGACATAGTCACCGCGAAGCAGTCCGTCCACGTTGAACTTGATAAACACCGTCGGCTTTTCGGTATCAGAAAGCAAGGCGCGGCACATGGACTGCTCCCAGCGGACCACCCACGGATCGAGTGTGTATTTCACGAACTCAAGACTCTGCTGCTCGATGTTGCTGAAGGATGATTTTTCAAGGTCGGCGAGCATATGCGGCGGCACTCTGAAAATACGGGCGATCTCATTAATTTGAAACTTCCTCGTTTCCAGAAACTGCGCCTGTTCGGGCGAGATGCCAATGGATTGGTACTTCATGCCTTCTTCGAGAACGGCCACCCTGTGTGAGTTGGCTGAGCCTTGGTAGGCGGCGTTCCAGGATTCTTTGACTTTTTGCGGGTCTTTAATGGTTCCGGGATGTTCCAGCACGCCGCCCGGTGCGGCGCCGTTGGCGAAGAACTTCGCTCCGTATTCCTCGGTGGCCATTGCCAATCCCACGGCGTTTTTCGCCATTGCAATCGGTGAATAACCGACCAGACCATCAAAACCCAAGCCTGGGATATGCAGCACATCCGATGGTGCGAGGTAGACTTGACTGTCTTTTCCGAGCGTTGGTGCATCATCGGTGCTTCGCTGATACAAATAGAAAAGCCGGCCGTTTGAATCACGGTCGACCGTCATTTTGTTCGGCATCAGCGGATAGAGGGCAATGACCTCGCCTCTGGCGTTTCGGATAATCTGCGCGTATGCGTTTCCCCATAATAAAAGATGACTCATCAGCGTTTCCCGGAACGCGAATGAAGTCATCTCAGGGTTTGGCTCGTCGTGGAGCAGCTTATATAACGGATGGGTCAGATTTTTCTCTTTACCGCCCGAATCGTTGTAGCGGTAAACATGGAGCGGCAGTCCAGCCACCGTTTCGGACAGTATCCTTACGCAGGAGTACACCGCCGTCATTTGCATAGCGGTCTGTTCGTTGACAGGTTTTCCGGCTGTCGTACCGCCGAACAGGAAGCTGTAACGGCTGCCACCAAGGCTGTTTTGGGGCTTGTCGCGCGCCTTGAATATTCCTTGCAGTATTCCCATAGACATCACTCTCCTTAAAAATGGGTATGAAAAAAGCATCGCAGAAGCGAGGGCATCTCGTTGGCACAAGCGAATTGACGGACTGTTGCAGAATTTAAAGAAATATTTATATCTACTATTGCATTCCTATACCAGTTGATGTATCATCTATATTGGTTGACCTATCAACTAGTATAGGAGGGATTGCTTTGGATATTACTCAGCGAAAAATTACAAAGATTGCCCGAGAGGTCAGCAAGTTCACCACGAGGACTTTAAGAGCTGACGGAATCGGAACTTCAGAATTTGATTTTATTCATGCCGTTCGCAAGACCCCGGGCATCACACAAGCAGAAATCTGTAAAAAGCTTGGAATTGATAAAAGTGCTGTTGCTCGGCAGGCATCAAGCCTTGAGGCGAAAGGGTATCTAATACGAAAGCCAAATCCGGCAGACGGTCGCAGCCAACTCTTGTATGCGACGGAAAAATCAGAAAATCTGAAAAACTCAAAAGCGCGTGTTGAAGCAGAATTTTATGAGTGGCTGGCAGCGGTATTAAGCGAAAACGAGCGCGATGAATTTGCCAAGCTGCTTGATATTCTGTATCAGCGATGCAAGAATGAGAGCAAAGCAGACTTTTCGACCATTAGCGAAATAATGAAGGAGGAGAAATGATATGCGTGACACAAAGAATAAACACCGGCTATCACAGGCGATGCTGTTTATTGTCTTGTTCGGCATCGTGAGTCTCTTCTCAGATATGACCCATGAAGGTGCATCAAGCATCCGAGGCTCATATCTTTCGCTTCTCGGCGCTTCCGCCGGAACCATCGGCTTCATATCAGGACTTGGTGAACTGATCGGTTATTCCATGCGATACTTTTTTGGTAAGCTTACCGACAAAACAAAAAAGTACTGGCCAATGACCATCTTAGGTTATTTGCTTGATATAATTGCTGTTCCAGCACTGGCGCTTGTGGGCGATCACGGTTGGATTCTGGCATGTATGCTTCTTGTAATTCAGCGGATGGGGAAAGCAATCAAGAAACCTGCCAAGGATACGATCATGTCTTTCGCAGCTTCGCAGGAAGGCGTCGGAAAAAGCTTCGGTATACAGGAACTACTTGACCAGATTGGTGCGTTCCTTGGCCCAGTGCTACTATACATTGTTATGTTGTTCAAAACCGAGGGAACAACATTTCAGATCTATTCCACCTGTTTTGCTTTCCTTGCAATTCCCGGAGCAATAACAATCATTCTTCTGTTTGTCACAAAGCATAAATTCCCCAATCCGGAACATTTCGAGCCTGAGCCGAAAGAGTACATCCCTTTCAAAATGAAGAAAGAGTTTGTGCTATACATCGCAGGGATCAGCCTGTTTGCTTTTGGCTTTATAGACTATTCCATTATTATCATGCATATCTCAAGAACATTTACCGGTATTGCTTCTGGGCTGGCTGAAACATCATCGATTGTCAACAGTGGTACGATTCCGCTTCTTTATGCAGGAGCAATGCTCGTTGACGCAGTCGCAGCGCTGTTCTTCGGCTATATGTACGACAAAAAGGGCGTCAAGGCACTTGTACTGTCCACAATCATTTCTGCGCCTTTTGCCATGTTTGTTTTTGCTTTCAATTCATTACCAATGGTACTGCTTGGCATAGGCTTGTGGGGTATCGGTATGGGAGCACAGGAATCGATTTTGAAAGCTGCCGTTACAAGCATGGTTCCGAAAATAAACCGAGCTACAGGCTATGGCATTTTTGAATGCTCCTTTGGTATCTTTTGGTTCCTCGGAAGCTGGTTGCTTGGCGTTTTGTATGATATCAGCATTCCCGCGATGATAGTAGTTTCCGTGGTTGCTCAATTGGCTGCAATTCCGCTTTATCTCTATTCTTACAAGCTGCATCATGCGCAGGAATATTGATTTTGCCTTCATCGACACCCTGTATGATAATGATCGACTGATAAATTCCGATTTGTAGAACATAATAAATTAAGCTCTGGACATCAAGGTGTCCTGCGCTTTTTTATAACACAAGCAGTCCTCGATTATCGTAGACGCTCTCGCCATTATCGTTGCCGCACCGAATCGCCCGGTCAAGCGCCATAATGGTTGCTACCGCGCCGTCTATTTTCTCGGTGGATTTCTCTTTATCTACTTTAATGTTTCCGGCAGGATCGGTGCGAATGTAGATGTTATCCATCATCCAGCGTAAAACCGGGTGTCCTCCGTGTACGATTTTCTTTTCCAGTGTAAGCTTCATCAGTTCCTTAGTAGGTGGCGACATATCTTTGAAGCCCTGCCCGAAAGGTACCACTGTGAAACCGAGGTTCTCAAGATTCTGTGTCATCTGAACTGCGCCCCAGCGGTCGAAAGCAATCTCACGGATGTTATATTTTGTGCCGAGTTCCTCGATGAACTTTTCTATGTATCCGTAATGGACGACATTGCCCTCGGTAGTTTTCAGATGCCCTTGCTTCTTCCAGACATCATAATTCACATGGTCTCTGCGCACACGCAAATCGATGTTATCTTCCGGTATCCAGAAGAACGGAAGCACGATATACTGATCATCCTCATTAATCGGCGGAAACACCAAGACGAAAGCAGTTATATCTGTGGAGGAGGATAGGTCAAGTCCGCCGTAGCATACACGTCCCTGTAGACTTTCCGGGTCGACCGTAAAAGCGCAGTCGTCCCATTTATCCATCGGCATCCATCGCACGGCTTGTTTGACCCACTGGTTCAAGCGGAGCTGCCGAAAGCTGTTCTCCTCGGCGGGGTTCTGCCTTGCCGATTCAAAAGCCGCTTTTACCTTGTCCATACTCACCGTAATGCCGAGAGAGGGATTTGCCTTTTTCCACACCTTAGGGTCTGACCAGTCGTCTTCCTGCGCTGCTCCATAAATGACAGGATAAAAGGACGAGTCATGTTTTCTGCCGTCGATGATATCCAGCGCCTTTTGATGAACCTCCCAGCAGATGCTGTTTTGATTGTTTCCGGCCGTTGTAATAAGAAAATACAGCGGCTGCATTCTCGCATCACCACTGCCCTGGAGCATAACTTCGTACAGTTTCCTGTTCGGCTGGGTATGCAGCTCATCAAATATAACGCCGTGTGTGTTGAAGCCATGCTTGTTCGCCACATCCGCTGACAGTGCCTTGTATTTACTGCCCGTCGGAACATAATTCATAGTTTTCAGGCTTGCCTGGATGCTCATTTTGTTAAACAGATGAGGACAGCGTTTGACCATATCCATCGCCACATCGAATACGATACGCGCCTGGTCTTTATCCGCAGCACAGCCGTATACTTCGGCACCGGGTTCAAAGTCCGCGCAGAGAAGATACAGCGCGACAGCCGCCGCGAGTTCACTTTTTCCTTGCTTTTTCGGTATCTCGATATATGCCGTGTTGAACTGCCGGTATCCGTTCGGTTTCAGAATTCCGAATATATCCCGGATAATCTGTTCCTGCCAGTCGATAAGCTCGAAAGGCTTACCGTCCCATGTACCTTTGGTATGGCAGCAGAAGTTTTCGATAAAACACACAGCGTGGTCGGCGGCATCCTTGTCATAATGACTGTCTTCAGCCATAAACCGTGTTGGAATGTATTTTTTGAGTTTTCTCAGAGTTGCCGCCTCCTTACGGACAAAATAAAAGACACCCTCGATAGGTGCCGTACTACGAGCAAAAGAGCCGTCCGGCTCTGATGCTTTTGTTTTACTTAGTAATTGTTGCCGTGCAGCAGGATTTCGACCGCAAGCTGTGTGTCGGGATCAGCGGGTTCAATGTCCCAGCCTCTGTCATAGTTGCATACAACCGTGTCGTCACGCTTGAGCATCAGCTTGCTGACCTTGCCGCCGTCGATGCCGAACTGACTGCCTTCCTCGTACACCTTCATCCAGTAATGAAAAACGCTTTCGTTAATTTTCAGGCTTCCTTCTTTCCACATTCCCGTGTCCTCCTTAAAACAGCTTAATGCTGGCGTTATCATCAGCATCGAAGTTTACGTTGTAGCGGATTTCGCAGCCGTCAGCGTTTTTTGTAATCACTCGAATCCCGCCTTCAAAGGCTTTGTACATTCTGTCGATTTTCTCGCCCTGCTGGAGCTGGTTCTCGATTTGCTTAATCTGTTTCTCTGTCATGGTGGTGTTCCTCCGTTCTTTAGGTTGTGTGTATATTACCGTCACTCAGAGGATATATCCAGTCATTTTATCTATATAAACCATCATAAACTACACAATCATTCTGAGGTGTTTCCATCGAAAACGCAGCAGATTATTCCTCGATTCTGCGGCAGGAATCCTCACCGTAGACCACATTCAGACCGCAGCCGTTGTCCCATTTCACCATGACGCTCGCCGTGTCATCTACCCCGATGACAGTACCTTTGGTGCCGACTGGCGGTGCCTGCACATCGTCCATGCGGACAAGCTCCACCCGGCAACCCTTCGGATACTGCCTGCGAATCATTTCTACGATGTTTTTATTCGGAAAGGGCATCTTTCGCACCTCCTTTGAAAGCGGAGGAGCCGGTCAGATTCCGCAGCAGGATTTTCCGCTCCTTTTTATACATCTCACCGATGAAGCCGAGGCGAAGAAGAAAACAGCGGAAGGCATATTTTTCGTTATCGACTTCTTTTTCGGTGGCGTTGACCCGCTTCTGATTCTTGCTCATAGCACACAGTGCGCTGATGAATTGGCTGTAGGCATTGACCTCGTCCGAGTCTGGTATGGCATCAAACCAGGGGAAGGATATCGTATCCTCGTTGACCTCAATTGGTGTTACCGGGATGCCGAGCGCTTTGCTGATGAGACTGCCTTTGGCTTCAAGCAGCTTCGTGAGGTTGCCGACCGACACCTTGTCAAGTGGAAGGGTTATAACGAGTCCTGTTTCATTGCCGCTGTCGGCGCGCTGTTCGCCCGTGTCGGGGATATTTCTCTCCGCTGTGGTGTTTTCCGATGGTTCGGGCTCAAAGCCCTGTTCGGCAAGGCGCGCCACAAGGTTTTCAATTTCCTCGCTGTCGGCTCTGTCATCGAAGCTGACCGCACCATTCTTGTCAATGGTGAAATAGTCCACCTGGTATGCCATCGATGGCATACCGAGGTATTTCGCTACGGCTCCGGTGATTTTGCTGATTGCGCTGACGAGCTTTTTTCGCTCCGTACCGTTCACATTGAATCTGAATGTGAATGTCGCCATGTACAATTCCTCCTTCAATTTGGTAGTGTGATATTACCGTCAGTGTTCAGATATATCCAGTCATTTCTGCGAAATATATAACACAATTATTCGGAGGTTTTGCCGCCATTATTACGGGCAGACCACACAATACCGGAAAGCAGGAAGTATACGCATGGGAGAGCGACACCGTTATGTTTTGCAACACATAATGGTGTTTGTGTAAACATAGTGATTATGGTAATGGCGGCTATAAAGTTCGCGGCAGAAGGCGGTTTTGAAGAAAAATAGCTTTCCATAATGTATAGATAATACCAATAGTGGGCAGTATCCTTTTGAAAGGAAGTGGTATATTGCCTACTATTGAAATTACCGATTTAATCGCCGAAGCGACTAAAACCCTTTATGACCTGGAATATTCGCCCAGAGTCATAGAATACACGGTCGCCACTTGGAAGCAATTTGAAAATTACTGCCTTCATATGCAAATTTCATATTACAGTTCTGCCATGAGCGAAGCGTTCTGTAATGATTTAAATTCACCTAATCCGCTTTTTAAACATAAAACTATTCTGCGGAAAATTTCATGCATGAAGAAATTTGATGCTTTTGCAAAAACCCGAGGATTTAAAAAAGGTATTGTAAAACAAAAAGAACCCTTGCCTGAAAATTTTACTGCCTTTCTCACTGCCCAAGATGAAATGTTTATAAAAAAAGCATATTCAGAAAGCACACGTGAGACAGCATATAAATTCTGCAATAGATTCATGGCTTTTTTGCTGAGTATGGGCTTAGACAAACTGTCTGGGGTTACTTGGGAACTGGTATCCAAGTACCTACTCACCCTAAACGGGCATGCTAAAAGTACTGTTCGCGGGGAACTAAGCCGTCTCAGGCAAACACTGAAGTACATGTATCTTTTACAATATAATTCCAAAGACTTCTCAAAAGAGGTTCCTTCGTACAATTTAGGGCAAGCAAACAGCATGTCAAAAATATGGGAATCCAAAGAGCTTGATCAGGTGCTCCAAACAATTGACAAGTCCAGCACTAAAGGCAAAAGAGATACAGCGTTTATTCTAATCGCCTCTGAATTGGGTGTTAGAAGCGCCGATATCCGAAACTTAAAACTAACAGACATTAATTGGGAAAGCTGCTCCATATCTTTTGTGCAGAGCAAAACTGGAAAACCCAATGTATTGCCATTAAGCGAGAAACTCGGTACAGCTATTATTGATTATCTTAGGGTACGCCCTGAAACAGATTCACCTTATATTTTTGTCAGCTTAATTCCTCCATATGGACAGATGGCTAAATTCAACTCATCCTTTCACAATTATGTCCATCGGGCAGGGATTGAAGTTAAACGTGAGGCTCATTATGGACTCCATTCGCTTAGGGCGACCGTTGCAACTAAACTTTTAGCTGCCGATGTTTCTCCAGATGTTATCGTCCCTTTCTTAGGACATTCGGGGAATCAAACGCTCCATGCCTACATTCGCATGGACATTGAAAACCTGCGCGAATGTGCACTTTCTTTTGAGGATGGTGCACTGATATGAACAAAATTTACAATTATCAGAGCAAACTGGCAAAACCAATACAAGAATATATTTCCACCAAGCGTGCACTCGGTCACAAATACGATAAGGAGAGTAAAACATTTTATGAATTTGATATGTTTCTACAAAAGCACTCTCTCCAAGATGCTGAACTCCCAAAAAGTATTGTCGAGGACTGGATAACGAAGCGACCAAACGAAAAACGTAAAAACCAGCGATACAGACTCAACTTCACCAAAAGGTTTATACTTTATCTCAATAAAAACGGATTTACTGCTTATTTTCCGAACTTAACAATCACTGCCCGTGATGATAGCGATTTTACCCCATATATCTTTAGCAATGATGAAATATGTAAATTGTTTTCATATTTCAACAATATGAAGCCCAGTCGACAATATCCTAATGGTCATCTTGTGATTCCACTGCTCTTCAGAACACTGGCTTGCTGTGGACTTCGGGTTTCTGAAGCAACTAATCTTAAGCTAAAAGATGTTGATTTTACAAAAGGTGTTCTGTTAATCCGTGAAGCCAAAAATGACAAAAAGAGGTATGTGCCGCTGTCTCCAAAATTGACAAATGACTTTTTGGACTTTTACGAAACAATCCACAAATGCAGTGAACAAGAAGACTACTTCTTTCCCAATGCAAGGAAAAGTGTATATGCCTCAAATCATTTTTACAATAGATTCCGAGAAGCCTTATGGCACTGCGGAATCGAACACAAGGGGCGTGGTTTCGGTCCCAGAGTCCATGATTTACGCCATACATTTGCGGTTCGCTGTATGCAGAAGTTTGATAAAAACAAAAAGGATATTGTACTGTCACTACCCTACCTTTCAGCATATTTAGGGCATTACGATATATCCAAGACACAGAAGTATCTGCATCTAATTGCAGAGCACTACCCGGAAATCATACAAAAGCAGTGCGAATATCTCGGTGACACAATCCCGGTTTGGGAGGTGGGTGTATGAAGTCTAAGGATTTTGCTGCATATTTAACAGAGTTTTTAAGCCAGTATCTGCCAGAACTAAAGAATGTCAGCAGCAATACCATTTCCTCCTATTGCGATACATTCCGATTGTTCCTTGAATACTGCAGAGACACTGAGGGAATGAAAATCCACAAAATGTCACTCTGTGATATTAAGCCAGAGCTTGTTGCCAGCTTTCTTGAATGGCTTGAAAACGAGAGGAAAAACAGCATCTCCACTCGTAATCAGAGATTGGCAGCAATACATTCTTTTGTTAGATTTGTCCAGACCCAAGACCCTAAGTTGCTTCTTAACTTTCAGAAGATACTGGATATCCCTATTAAAAAGAAGGCAAGTAAACCGCCACGGCATTTGACGAAGGAGGAAGTTGCTGTTATCCTTCGTCAACCCGATATTTTAACTCTCCATGGCAGGCGAGATGCTACAATACTGTGCGTTCTTTATGACACAGCAGCAAGAGCACAGGAATTATGCGATCTACGTGTCGCTGATGTTCGATTGGAACATCCTGCAAACGTTAGGATTACAGGCAAAGGGCGAAAAACCAGAGTGGTTCCTTTACTCCCGGCAACCATGCAGAATTTGAAAAATTATTTATCCGAAAATCGTCTGCTTGACCCCGAGAAAAATCATTGCCCCTTGTTCCCTAACCGTGAGGGAAACCACCTTACCCGTGCTGGATTAAGATATATCCTGACAAAATATGTTCAGCAGACAGAGGAAAATGGTGATGTGATATCTAAAAGGATATCTCCCCATGTTTTTCGTCATACCAAAGCCATGCATGTTTATGAATCAGGCAACAACCTAATCTATGTCCGTGATTTCTTAGGTCATGCCGATATCAGTACGACTGGGGTATATGCAAGAACAAGCCTTAACATGAAACGCCAAGCACTTGAAAAGGTATCGGATTCACCTGTGCCGGATCTCCCATCGTGGGTGCAGAACAATGATATGCTTTCATGGCTGAAAAACTTTGGTTCGCAGAAAAATTGATTTTATTATGGAAAGCTATTTTTCTTCAAACCCGCCCTCTGCCGCAAATTTTATTGCTGCCATTACCATAATCACTATGTTTACACAAACACCGTTGCCCCACATTTTATATTCAGCAGCATCCGAGTAAGGATTCCTAAGCCATTTAATGATCTGGCTTCTGCTTTTGGGCTTTGTACTTGTTCCCATAATTATACGGTGTTCTTCAAAGACCTTGCTCCACCAGTTTATTTCATCTTCTGTTGGATTTTTAGTTTCCAATCTTGAACACCAATCGGCAGGAAAGCCTTGGAGCAATGCACACTCAGTGGGTGTTAATCTTCTTACTGTATATTCAGTTCCTACAACTCCGTTATGGCAGCCGGGATTTGTGCCGTTAACAAGGGTGTTAGCTTTTCCGTCCTGACGAAAGCACTGGCTTTCCGCTTTCATTTGAGGATAAAAGCTGGCCGGCTCGGTTACAATCTGTGCATCCTTGTAATCCCTTGCCATCAGCGGTGCAACAACTTCCTCATTGACTTCTGCATAACAGCCAGTAGTCATGGCAAATGCCACGGCATGCCGGTCTATTGTATTTAAGGTGAAGCTTATATCCTCATTGATTCCATCACCCCGCGGGCCATTTTTATCTTCTCTGCCGATCATGTTCCCCTGCAGTGCAACCACTGCTATCCCTCCCTGGTTGCATGCCGGATTTCCACCCGTACCGTCAAGTGTCCTGCTGGTGTCCGCTTCATAGATACCGCTGTTCGGATTATCAGAAAGCATCGAATTGCTCTTGTCGGAGCAGATGCCGTAAGCTTTGACAATAAGTTCATTCGCCCTTTGCTCCCCTACATCAAAGGTATTTATTGTGTTTGCCTTTTTAGCATGATCCCATTTTTGTGCTTCTTCCTTATTATGAGGTCTTGTTCCTTTGCAGAATGGAATATTAACACACTGCTCATTGTGAATGGGAGGAGCAATTTTATCATTTTCCTTGCATTCATTCATGACAAGGGGAACATTCCCGCCTCCAGTTCCCATCCGTCCGGTCAGGGTTTGGATGGTTCCGCTGTCATCAATGCCTACTCTGCTATCAGAAGGATGATTTTCAATTGCAACAGCAAGCTGATTGTCACCCATTTGCGCCCGAAGGCTGCAGGTGGAATTATCCCAATAGTGTCCTCCTAATCTTGAGGCGGCTCCAGGTTCAAAGCTGACTGGCATTCCAATGCAATCCTCAGCATTTCGGGAAGCTGTTTCCCACGGGCAGACGCCCTTCGGAGAATACCCTGACAGGCCTTCGAACTCAAATAATATTTTTCCGGCACATCCTTCTGCAAAATCTGCGACAAGGTAGATTCTACGGCGTCTCTGGGCGACTCCCCAAAATTGGGCGTCAACAGTTCGCCATGCAATGGAAAAATCATCTCCCAAGACCTCTCCTGCGCACAGCCATTTATTTTTGTCAGGCAAAGGAACATGAGCGGCTTCATCCTTGATTTTTGCGATTTCGTCAAGGACTGCCCTAAAATCCTCTCCCTTTCCGCTTGAGAACGCGCCCGGCACGTTTTCCCACACGATGAATCTTGGATACATTCCATTGGTTTTACACCTCATTTCCTTGATGATTCTGATGGCTTCATGGAAAAGCACCGACTGCTTTCCGTCAAGCCCGGCTCTTTTCCCAGCTACCGACATATCGGTACAGGGTGAGCCGAAGGTTATAATGTCCACTGGCTCTATCTCCGCACCGTTTATTTTTCGTATATCACCATAGTGTTTGACAAACGGAAGTCTCTTTGTTGTCACCCTTATAGGAAATGGCTCAATTTCACTTGCCCATATGGGGACGATACCGTTTAGCAGTGCCCCTAGAGGAAAGCCTCCGCTTCCATCAAACAAACTACCCAGTGTCAGCTTATCACTCATATCCTCACCACCCACTTACTGTTTAATTGTCTGTTTTTCTTTTTCAACTTCATCCCATGAAAGCTTACTTCCATTCCTTAGTAGGAAAACATCATCGGTTCTCTCAGCTTGGTTGATAAATCTTTTTACAATTACATCGCAGTATTTCTCATCAAGCTCCATGGTGTTGCAGATACGCCCCAACTGCTCACTGGCAATCAGAGTTGAACCGCTACCTCCAAAGGGGTCCAGCACGATACAGTTTGAAAGGCTGCTGTTTTTTATAGGGTAAGCTACCAAGTTAACAGGCTTCATTGTCGGATGCTCCACATTCTTTGACGGTCTGTCAAAGTTCCAGATAGTGGTCTGCTTCCTGTCTGAATACCACTTATGGCTACCTGTCGGCTTCCAACCATACAACACAGGCTCATGCTGCCACTGGTAGTCGCTCCTACCGAGTACCATGGACTGCTTAACCCATATACATACATTGGCAAGGTGGAATCCAGCATCCTTGAAAGCCTTCCTGAAGTTCAAACCTTCGGTGTCCGCATGGAACACATAAATGCCTCCGCCGTTATCCAATACTTCAAATACATTTTTAAAAGCCGAAAGCAGAAATTCATAGAATTTTCCGTCCTCCAGCCTGTCGTTCTTTATTTTCAGAGCATCCTTGGTAGCCCCGGTGTAGTCTACATTGTACGGAGGATCGGTAACACAGGTATTAGCCTTTTTACCGTCCATCAGTGTAAGCACATCCTGTAAAATGGTGCTGTCTCCGCACATCAGCCTGTGCTTCCCGAGAAGCCAAATGTCTCCATTTCTTGTAACAGGGTTTGATATTTCCTCCGCAGCCTTATCCGCGTCAAAATCGTCCTCCTTGACTTCTTTGTCACCGCCTTTTCCGAACAGCTCGTCAATATCGGCGGCATCAAAGCCGGTAAGTGAAACATCAAACATTTCTTTGTCCAGAGAATCAATCAATTCTTTCAAAAGGGGTATGTCCCATTCGCCGGAAATCTTGTTGAGGGCAATGTTTAGCGCCTTCTCCTTTGTCTTGTCAAGCTCCACCACCACACAGTCAATTTCCTTGTATCCCAAGTCCTTGAGAACCTTCCAGCGCTGGTGGCCCCCTACAATTGTAAGGTCGCTGTTGACGATCACAGGGTCCAAATATCCGAACTCCTTTATACTGCGCTTTATCTGTTCATACTCCCTGTCTCCCGGTTTAAGGTCTTTTCTCGGATTGTATTCTGCAGGCTTTATTTTCAATGTTTCAATTTTCCGTATTTCCATATCACAAGTCACTTCCTTCGAATTTAAATATATAGCTCTATCAAATCTCTGTAGGCTTTTTCATTTTCTGGCCGTTTCAAAAAATCCTCAAAGCTGATTGCCTGAAACCAGCTGTGGTTATTCGCCCATCTTGCGATGGGAATATACACCCTTTCCCGTTTGTACCGCATGACATAGGCATTTTGCTTAAGCTCCCTCAATACCCTGAGCCGGTGCAAATCCTCTTGTATGGTTGTGTTATAGCCTACAAGGACATAAAAGGTGCTTCTTTTGATACCGTTTCCTATAAGAGTGGCTGTCTTTTCTCTGATTACCGGCTCAAGTCCTGGATAATCAAATGCAAAATGATACTCTTCATGTTTGATTGAGGCAAGCTCTCTCGTCATTTCCTTTGTTATGAGCCGAATATCCAGACCCTGGTTGTAGTCAACCTTGAGATTTTCCTTGCGTATCTGCCCGCATATTTTGTAAAACTGCTCGGGCAGTGCGGTGAGGTTGTTGTCTAAAATAATGATTTTCTTTGACACACCGTCCCAAAAATCGTAGATATCTCCCACCGCCCGAATTGCACCTTCCTTTTTCGGCACCACACAAAAACCACAATTCCGTATACAGCCCCGTGTGGTAAAACCAATATTCAGCTTTGGTTTCATCTCCTCAACCTCAGGAGGCAGCCTGCTTGTAATATCAAATCCCGTGCCGCCGCATACGGCATCCGTGGGAACTTGGGTTTTGTCGGTAAAGCTGAAAATGCTGCTGCAGTAAATTTTGTCATAACAGTCCCTGCTTTCCGGCATATAGTCCTCCACGCTGTCTCCGCTGCATTGATGGAACAGCCTCAGCTTTTCTATTGCAATATTGATGTACTGCGGCTCCATATTAATCAAGCCCACCCTCAAAGCATCCACCTCCCCCGGCGCAAAATAAAAAGAACCCACCAAATAAAAGTGAGTCCCCTTCATATGTCCGCAGGTCTTTTTGAGGACACAGTGGGAAAAGGAGTAAACCAGCACCCGCCCGGAGCGGTTGGCGGTGTGTTTGCACTGTGTCCCCAAAGAGACCTGCGGCGGTCTCCTATTTTAATTCTGAATACGGAATTTTATCATTGCCTCGAAGCAGAAATACTTCATCCTCCCCGCCGGTAAACTGTACCCAGCGCTTAACCGCAAGGTCGACATATAACGATTCCTTCTCCATGGCATGGCAGACCCTGTCGGTCTGCTCACAGGCAATAATTACCGTACCGTTACCTGAGAACGGCTCAAGCACTATTCCGCCCCTGTCACTGTGAAGCTTGATGCACCGCCATGGCAGCTCCACCGGAAATGTTGCAGGCTGACCCTCCCTCTTTTGCACAACAGCAATCTGCCATATCTTCTTAAAGCCCCAGGCTTTACGCTCATCCTTGGTCAGCCTTTTAACAAACCTGTATGCATGCCCGGCAAAGCCATAAACCCCGGCATACTCATCAACCGCACACTCCACTGTTTCGCCGTTCATGGTAAAGGCAATGATATCCTCGCTCTGCGGCTGCGGCTTATTGCTCACAGTATGGTAGGAAGGCATGCCTGACGATATACCCTGCTTCTGCCAGATACGCTTCCATATGGGACGAAACCCGTTTTCCCTAAACAGCTGTATGCTGTAGTCACTGGTCGGCTCTATGAACTGGCTTCCCGTCACCATTAAATCGTCAATGCTTATAACTGCGATATCCGAATGCCTACATATGTTGCCTATGGCTGGCCGCATTGCTTCAAACCAAGCATCAATACCTTTTTCCTCATAATCCTTTATACATCCCACTGGTGGAGAAGCCACACAAAGCTGTGCATGCTTTCCATCCATCAGCCTTATAACATCCTCCTGGCTGCCGCTGTATCCACACATCAATCTGTGCCTTCCAAGCATCCAAATATCACCCGGCTTTGTTTTAGCACCCTTTGCCTCTATTTCCGATTTGGCTTTCCCAGTGTCAAAGTCATCCTCCACTGCATGATCTGCAGAAGCACCGTTCAGCAAATCAAATATTTCCTCCTCCGAGAAGCCTGTCAGGGACACATCAAATCCCGTTTCTTCAAAGCCTGTAAACAGTTCAGCCAACAGCCCTTCATCCCAAAAGGTCTCATCCTGCAGGCGGTTGTCTGCAATCAGATATGCTGTAGCCCGTTCACCCTCCAGGTCTAAAAACAGCGCAGGAACCTCGGTGATTCCCATCCGCTGTGCAGCCTTTACCCTGGCATGACCTGCAAGAATGTATCCGTCCTTACTGACAAGGACGGGATTTGTCCAGCCGAACTGTGCAATTGACACCTCAAGCTTTTTTAGTGCCGAGTCGGGATGCACCCTTGGATTTTTGGGATGCTCTTTCAGTTCGGATATTTTTATTGTTTTTAATTCCATATCTCCAGCTCCTTTACAGCATATAGTTTTCATAGGGTACTCCCATATAGTCAAGCACCTGTCGAAGTCCAAGACCGCCGTCCTCCCAGTCCCGCATACAATAGCGCCATAGCTTTGGATGAGTTTTCTGCAATTTTTGAAAGCGGTTGGGCTGTTCCTCAAGGTGGACACCGAACATGCAAAAAACACATCCAGTCCTTAAATAGCCTCCGAATTCGGGTTTATATATTTTGCAGTACGGCACATCAAATATATTGATGTATTTCCATATGTCATCTTCCATCCAGAATGAAAGCGGCTTTGATGAAATTTTATTTCCGTCAAACACATTACATCCGGTTTGAAGCCAGGAGGTCTGCCTGAGCATACTCTCACATGCCATGGTCCCAATATAGGGAAATGTACCGCTTTCCTTGTAGAAGCTGTCCATAGGCATTTTTTTAGTTATCTTGCAGCATTGGCAGCTTATCTTAAATGGTGCCGACAGCAGGTACTTCCACTGCTCGGATATCTTGTACTTTGTGGGACTCCCATCCTCATTAAGCCCTGTTAATGCCTGCCGTATCTTTTTGCCTGTTGCCCCATTCCGTACCCTTTCAATAAGGTCGGCCTGTTCCTTGCTCACAACAGGGTAGCCATATTTCTCTATTACCTGCCGAAAGCTCATGTCAGGACGAACCCATGTTACATTTTCAATTGTCTTTACAAATTCTTTTATTTCTATAAATTCAAGCCCGGTATCCGAGAACACTGCACCCACCTCTGGATATATACTCCGCACCAGATGGAGGAGCACGGTGCTGTCTTTCCCGCCGCTGAAGCTTACCGTAACCTTGCCGTTGAAGTGTTCATAAAACTCCCGGATGCGGAGCCTACTCTTTTCTATCTTCACTTCCAAAGGCAGGCTCTGCATCTGCCGAAGTTCCCACAGTTCATGCCTGTTACCCATTGCATCGGCCTGCCTTTCAATATTTTTTTGGTTATGCCTTTTTCCTTGAGAGCAGGGCTTCCATTACACTGTCATTCGGTGTATAGCCGTCATATTGCTTAAGCTTGCTTTCCCTTACAACCGCATAAATTTTTGTCCACACCTCGTTGGTAAGCTTAAGGTACTGATGCGCCATCTGTACATATGGAGAGGTTGTTGCCTGGCCCGTTACAGGGTTTTTCACAAGAAAGCCGTGCTTGGTGTTCATTTGCTCCAAAGCCATCCATCTTGCCTTGAGGAATGCGTACTCTTCAAGATTGTACGGCAGTATCCCCTTGGTGCAGCCTATCTGCTTAAGCCACTCCAGCACCTTTGAATAAATCGCCTTTGCATCATCCGGCAGATAATCAGGCGGTGTTTCCGGCAGTTCCGGCAGCTCCGCCCCCTGACCGAAATCAAGTATATGTATAGGACGCTTGCCGCGATTCCCCTCCAGTATTTTTTCCGTAGCTGCCTTTTTAGGTCTCCCGGCACCGGGTCTGCTTCCTCCGCTCCCCATTTCTCTTCATCCTCTCTATGAAATCAAAAATAAATCAAATATTTTTGATTGTTTTGATTTTATTTTCAAAACTCCAATGTGTTTATGTCCTGCCAAATTACTCAAAACCTCTGCTATGCATCGCCCCGAAGGTTTCATTTTGATTTTTCCTTTTTGATTTTTGATTTTGCGAATTTATTTGTTTGAGGGGCCGCCCGCCTTACAGGCTCAAAAGTTGTAGCTTTTTGACCCGGTGGGGGCTTATCAAAATATGCATAAATATTCCATTTATTAGCCAGCTTTTGGAATAGAATTCAATCCTCTTATATTCTTAAGACTCAAGCCTTTATCATAGCAATCCTTTACATACCGGCAGAGTTCCTTTATCTTTCTAATCCGTCTGCTTATATTCGCCTGGGACATTCCAAGCATTGTTTTCATTTGGGTTTGTGTTTTCTTTTGCAGATAAAGGTTGAATATTTTACGGTCTGACTCAGAAAGTATATTTTTTACATGCCTCAGTATTTCTTCAAGCTCCAACCAGTCCATAGCTTCTTCTTCAAGATTAAAATCATCGGCAGTGATATCCCCTCCGGTTAACGGAGTTCCGCTGTCATTGTCATATATAACTGCATCCAACGAATAGCCAGGCTCCATTGCATTTATCACCTTATTCAACTCCGCTGAATCCACCCCCAGCTCCCTGCATGCCTCAGCCTCAGCAACTCCTCTATTCCTTAACGCTTGGTACCTATAATATTTATCCTTGATATTCCTTGATGAATGGATGCCGCTTGCACAGTAGTCCCTTCTATACCGCATGATCTCACCCGCTATCAATGACACCGCATAGGTTGAAAAAGCCGTTCCGTATTCAGGCTTGAACCGTTTTGCCGCGTTGACAAGCCCGATGCATCCCGACTGGAAGTAATCCTCATATTCAGCTGTGTTGTATACATAGCTGAATTGCTTCCTGATAACCATACTAACCAGTCTCTGATTTTCCCTGATAAACTCCTCAAGAAGGCTTTCGTCCTTTTTCAAATCGTTAATTGTAATCATACTACAGCTCCCTTCTCCTCTTTCAAAGCATAAAAAAAAGCACTCGACCTTGTTTAAAGTCAAATGCTTATTTCCTGTTGAACCGCTCCATTGCACCTTTTCGTTCATGGCATGTCTTGCAAAGGCTCTGCATGTTCTCCAAATCCCAAACCTCTCCGCCGTCCTTGATGGGAATAATATGGTCAACAACGGTTGCTGCAGCCAGCCTTTCCTCTTTCATGCAAAGCTCACAAAGTGGGTTTATCATAAGCTTCCTTTCCCGCACCTTCCTCCATGCCCTGCTGCTATAAAACCTTTTACTGAACTCATCTCGATAAAACCTATTATATGTCTGCCATTCCTCCCGTTGATGCTCCTCGCAGAACCTCTCATGGGTAAGCCTTGGACATCCCTGCTTTGCACAGGGCTTCGGTGGTTTCTTAGGCATCCTTACCAACCCCATTAAAAAAGTCCCCTGAAATTTTCAGAAGACTCTTATCAAACAGCTTTTCATATGCTTTATCCAAATAATGTCCAACTTCCTTTTTTTCAGCCTCTTCAATCAAAGCACGGAACTGGTGTATGATTGCAATATACTGATCTCTCTTTTGAACTTCCTCATCGGCAAGCTTCTCCAATGCTTTGTTAAAATCCTCTAGCTCTCGCCGAATAAAGCTTTTCCTGGCAAATATGTAATGGCAGTCTCCTCCGCCTTTACTATAAGCAATATAGTCGGGGTCAACCCAGAAGGTAAAATTGTCAACAGATATTTTCACAGGACATTCCATGATTCTGTTCAGCCTGCGCCTTATCTTCGGTTCATTTATGTCTTTGCCCGCAAGCCCTTTTACAGCCTCACGCGTAATCAGCATCACATCATCATTTCCTATATGCCTCTTCATAAAATCCCCCCAAAAACAAAAACCCCTCGATTGTCAGTCGAAGGGCTGCTCTTTTTTGATTATAAAATTCGATACTAAAATCATATCACATTTAAAAGCTCATGAAAAGGCCGCAAAAAGACCGCAAAAAGTTCACAAAAAGACCACTTTTATTTTCCTCTTTATGTGGCATCGCCCCCGAATATAGCCACTTTCAAGGCATTTACCAGCCTGTTGCGATTCCTCTTGACAGTGCTTTCCCCACAGCCTAATTCCAATGCTATTTCCTCTACCGATAAAGGCTCAAATTCTGCCAGCCTTTGTGAAAGATTTTCTCCTTCCCAGTCAAAATTCTCGGGAGGTATGCCGTATTTTAGCTCTACAATCCGAAAGTACCTGTCGGAACGGAATCGATCAATGCCTCTTTCAATTTCCTTCACTCTTAGCTTTGTCCTTTCCATGCTGGCTCTGCGGCTTCTGTAATACTCCTCAGCCACCTGGTCTTCCGGCGGCTTTGCTCCTCCATTCCCGGAAAAACGAATAATGTCCTTTGATTTTTCCTTTAGACGGATTTCGCCCTCTTGTATATCCCTTTCATCTTCAATCACCTTCTGCTTTAAAACCGAGTATTTGTAAAGCAGGCTCTCGGTTTCCTTGTAGTAATCCCGACTTGCCTTGTTCACTGCAGAGGTCAGCTCAACAAGGACTCTTTTGAAGCTCCGGCTGCATCCTTTTTCTACGATTGTTTCCAGTGCTTTTTTGTCCACAGTGCTTCTCCTCCTTCCTGCTTTCAAATCCTGTAACTTCCCATTTCCTTTCATCCACCCGGTTCAGAAGTACAGTCCTTTTATAATCTAAGTTTAGTTTAAGACTATCGCCAAAAACTCTGCCTGCCTCTTCATGTTTTCGGATGAAATAGGTCAACTCGCACTCAATCTCCATTCTGGGAAGCCTGCCAAAAAGCTTCCTGCATTGCTTTACTGCCTCTTCGGATATTCTTATGCATACCGGGTATTCGCATCTTGGTATCATACAGCCACTCCTCCTTTCATCCTTGCCCTCACTGCATTTATCAAAGCCGTTTGCCCTGTCTCCTTTCGGTTTAAGGCCGCCATCACCTGTTCATCCATTGTTCCTGCCGTTATGATGTGGTTCACTATCACTGTCTCGGTCTGTCCCTGTCGGTGGATTCTCCCGTTGGCCTGCTGATATAATTCAAGACTCCATGTAAGCCCGAACCATATGATGGTGCTGCCGCCTGCCTGAAGGTTCAAACCGTGTCCGGCAGATGCCGGATGTGCAATTGCAATTCCGATCCTTCCATCATTCCAGTCGCTGATATCCTTTGGTGTATCTATATCCCTTGCCTTAAAAGCTTTTAGAATCCTTTCCCTGTCATGCTTATATGCATAATATACAAGCACGGGTTTTCCGTTTGCTGACTCTATCAAGTCCTCCAGCATTTCAAGCTTTCTTCTGTGAATGCTGCGTACCCCACCGTTTTCATCATATACCGCTCCATTTGACATCTGCAGAAGCTTTCCTGCCAGAACCGCCGCATTTACCGCATCAACATCACCGTCTACAAAAGGCAAGAGTGCTTCCCTTTCAAGCTTTCTATACAGTTCTTCCTCCTTCTCGGACATATGAACCGGTACAAAATTGTCTATCCGCTCCGGCATTTTCAAATGGTCACAGGCCTTCATGCTGATACAGATGTCGGATATCTTCCTGTAAATCTCCCTTTCTGCACCATCTTTGGGCTTGTAGCTGAATATTACGTTTTGACTCCGCTTGTCAGGAAGGAAGTACTTTTCACGGTAACCGCCCAGTGTTTTTTCAAGCCGCTCCCCTCTGTCAAGGAGATACACCTGTGACCACAGGTCGATTAATCCGTTGGGTGCCGGAGTTCCTGTAAGCCCCACAATCCTCTTGATATATGGCCGCACCTTCCGAAGCGCCCGGAATCTTTTTGCCGTTGCCGACTTGAAGCTTGAAAGCTCGTCTACCACAACCATATCATAAGGCCAGCTACCCTTGTACAAATCAACCAGCCATTCAACGTTTTCACGGTTGATAATATAGATGTCAGCTTTGGTGTTTACAGCCTTAATCCTCTTTTCTTCGTTTCCTAGAATTTTGGATATCCTAAGCTGCTTCAGATGGTCCCACTTTTGGCACTCCCTTCCCCATGTGTCCTGTGCCACCCGAAGGGGCGCGATTACCAATACTCTTTTCACCTCAAAGCTGTCATACAGAAGTTCGTTTATGGCAGTCAATGTTATTACTGTTTTTCCAAGCCCAAGGTCAAGCAGAAGCGCTGATGCCGGTTTGTCTATAATAAAATCGTGTGCGTATTTCTGGTAATCATGAGGTTCGTAAATCACAGTCCCACCTCCCGAAGGAAGCCTTCAAGGCTGCTTGCAGAATCAATACAGTAAACCTTGAAACCAAGCATCTCAAGCTGTTGCTTCCTCTTTTGCTGCAAAGGCCGCAGTTTCTCTCCATGCCTTTTCAATTCAGAGAAGTATATTCTACCGTTAGGCAGAAGCACCATTCTATCAGGTACCCCTGCCATACCGGGTGATACGAATTTAAGAGCCAGGCCTCCTATTGCTTTTACAGCTGTTCTCAATTTTTTCTCAAGTTCTTTTTCCAGCATGTTTATCACCTCGCATCTGGTAAAAAAACAGTTCATTTTCAGTTGCTGCTTAAATGCAGTATTTTCAGTGCTTTTATTCTTATTGCAACTGTTGAACTCAAAAATCCCTATTATATATATACGTGTATATGTGTGCATGCCCGTGTGCCTTATTCTTATAAATATACATATTTTATTTATATATATATTTGGTTTCGTTGGTTTCACACAACTGCTAAAGCACTACCGTTATTTACTTTCACGGTTTAATGCTTTTTGCTTCCGGTTGCGCCCGTTCAAACACCTTCTGCCTGCCATAGGGTCCACAGGTAACAATCCTTCCTTTGTATTCCCAGCCCTTCAGCTTCCTCATAATACCGAATATTTCATAGGAGTCTGTACGCTTTAAGGTTCCGGGAACATTCCCAAAGGCCTCGCACCATATTTCAAGGACACTTGCTGTCTTTCTTTCCGTTTTTCCCTTTGGCAGTACGGAGTCCTTCTCGTCATATTCACGGATATACTCCTTGCGCCTGTACATATCCCAATTCTGCCAGTTTTCAGGCAAAAGCTTGTCAAGGTACGCTTCGATCACACCCTCACGTTCATCTGTTTCCATAGCCTCACGCTGCATCTCTTCCGCATACCTTTCAGCTTCTCCCTTTAGGCACAAAAGTTCATTGGCTCTATACCTCACCATGACCTCGGCCCATACCTGCCTTACTTCCTCCAGCGTTATATCCCTGGGGTCCTTCTTTCCCATTTGAACCTTAACAGGCCAAAACCTCCTGTTTCCGGTGATATCCCGCAGGAATCCCCTGTCACTGTTGGTAGTACCGACAAATATACACTGTCTTGGGTGCGGTACCGCCCTTTTTCCGAAGGTGGCACGGTACACATCCTCCTGCCTTGTGATAAAGGCCTTCAGCGTTTCAATGTCGGTCTTTTTCATTCCCGCCATCTCGCTTACCTCAAGTATCCAGTATCCTTGGAGTTTCTCCGCAGCGGTCTTGTCATGGGTGTCCGAAAGCTGCAGGGAGTCGCAGAACCATGGACTGCCCAGCTTTCTAAAGAGCGTACTTTTCCCGATGCCCTGCTTGCCGTTCAAAACAAGCATATAGTCAAACTTTATCCCCGGTTCAAACACCCTTGCTACCGCTGCACAAAGGGTTTTTCTTGTAACCTCCCTGACATATTCGTTATCCTCTGCATCGAAATACTCTATGAGAAGGGTGTCCGCCCTCGGTACCCCATCCCATTCCGGCAGACCGTTTAAGAAATCCTTTATCGGATGGTACGAGCGATCATCACTAACCTTGGTAACCGCAATGTTATACTTGCCTTTTGAAAACAATCCGTAGGTTCTGTCAATGTAGCTTATTAGCTGGGCGTCATCAGCGTCCCTCCACCAGCGCTCTGGATGTTTCCAAGGAACCTCTCCCGTGATTTCCATGCCGTCAATATGCTGGTTGAACACGATGTTTTTCAGCATAGGATCGTGGCTTAGTATGAGGATGAGGTTGGTGAGAGAATCCACTACCGTTCCCTTTTTGTTAAGCTCCAATGCATCCTGCCAGTTCTCTTCGTCAAACTCATCCTTCGCTTCTTTGGTCCTTTCCTCCGCAAGCAGCTTTTTTACCTCGGCATCCTTTGAAGCAAACTCCTGCATGGCGATAAAAGAAGGCAGCTTGCCTATAGGAGTATCCTCCGAAGCTTTCTCGTCAAGCTCTCCAAACCGATGTATCCTTACCAGGTCGAATGAATTGCAAAGCTTTCCGCATGCAGGGTCGGAGGCATGGTGCGAGTATGCGAACTTCCCGTCATAGACCAGCACCCCGGCAGTACTGTCTGCTGGGATATAGCTGTACCTTCCGGGGAAATACCCACAAGGCTCATACACATCTTCAAGGAATTTTTCTATAACATCTTCAATACTGTAAGTACGGCAGAAGGCTCCGACAATACCCGGCTTCTCCAATGGGTCCGCTTGTTTATCAAGAGTGCTTTTTATAAGCTTCCTCTGGCGATCAGACACAGGCCATTGGGAGCTGTCCCGCCAGTCTTTATACATGGCCAGTATTTTGTCAGGGTCAAGAACTCCTGCATCGCTTTTTTCAAACACGAACTCCCCGTCACTTGATGTGGAAGGCCAGTACATCAGCCTTGAAGGCTCATAGGTGGTATCATCAAACATCTCAAGTCCGATATCCTTTGCCACCATTCTTGCCACCGCCGGATACTCTTCCTCAGACACAGCCCTCTTCAAAAGCACCACTAGCCTGAGTCGGGGCTTTTCTTCAGTATGCTTATGTGTACTGTAGATGCAGCAGGTGAATTTATCCTTAACGCAAGACCAGAAGTCGGAACTTGCGTAATCCGCATCAAGGGTTAAAATTGAACGCGACTCCACATGCCCCTTCTTGCGTCGGCCGTCTTTCAAGGCTCCTCCTACAAAACCACCGATGTCCTTTACGGCATCCTGCTGTGCTTTGGGCATATTCCGGTATTCCTGAACCGTTTCTCCAGTGCGGTAGGTGCTACTCAATCTATAAGTCAGCTCATCCCACGAAAGATCCCTGTTTCTCCAGAATTTCTCCATCCTGCTGTTTGCCACTGCTATTTTTATCTTCATACCATTAAAACCTCCCTGTCATTTATGCTCCGTTTCTTCTGCCAGACTGCAAGCCCGCCTCTTCTGGCCCGTGCCTCTCTGTTTTCCTGCAAAACTCCGCTTACCTCATGCGCCCTTCCAGTATCAATCTGCTTCAGTCTTAGGGTCACCGCTGAATGCACTCCTGACTTGGAAACTCCGAATTTTGCCGCAGCCTGTCTCACAGTAGCCCTATTTATAATCATATACTCTGCCAATAAAATCAAATCGTCATCTGACAGTACCATTCATACCACCTCCGAGTTAACCCTTGCCCACAGGTCCTTTGGCATATTGATGATCTGCCAGCCGATTCCCTCAAGCTCGGAAGCCCGGTCATAGCTTTCAACCTCCTGGCTTTGACGGGTTACTGCATTAGCAAATCCGTAAAGGCTCAAATCTCCGCCTTCTATGAGGTGCTGAAGTATCCCTTTTTCCTCGTTGGCAGTAATGCCAAATTCCCGGCTTGCAAGCTCCACCACCTGTGGAACATGCCCCGTTATTTTCACTTCCGTTGTTTCCTTCAGCCTGTCTACAACCACCTTGAATTTTACTTCATCCACTGCTGTCCTTACCAAGTCCTGCACCTTCAGCATGAAGACCTTGTCATCGGCTTTAAGGGTTTCATCGCTGAAAAGGGAATAATCCTCGTTGGCTTGGTTCATCCGTCCCGCATGATACCGTCTCTGTCCAAGGTCATTTACTGTCATGCCATTAAGGCAGACCAGACGATATACCAGCGGCTGTACTGAAACAGCACCCAAGCCGACCTCCGAATTGCTGATGACAATGCCGGCCTGTACAATATCACCCTTTTTAACCTCAGCCTCAAGCCTTGGGTTTACCACCTTCAGATACATACGGTTTTCGGTAAGCTCGCAGGATTCCACTCTTGCATCGGGCATCTCTCGGATTATGGGAAGTACCGCCTGTGCAATATCATAATTGTCTATTCTTCTGTATCTGTCACTTAGAAAAGCCCTGGCATGACCATCAAGGGTACGCACCATCCTTCTTGATGGTTGCTCTCTGAACCAGCTGTTGGTGTTATGGATGAGCAGCTCCGGGTTTTCCTCCAACATACGGTCATAATATTTTGCTGGTATTTCTAACGTCTCTCCGATCTGCCTATGGGCGAGACGGGTGATAGAAAACCCGTCATCAAATACTCCTGTCACAGGGTCCTCAAACCTGAGCCTTATCCTGTTGGTATCCTCCTCCACATCCATCAGAAGCTTTGGTGTATCCACTAAAAAGTCACGCTTTACGATGTTCTGCCAATTAAGCTCACGAGCTAGTTCATTTATGGTTTTTCCTGTTTTCATCGACTCATCACTCCTTACTCTTTTTTATAGAACATGGTTTCAAATCCGTCCGCCCTTAGCGGAAGCCCTAATGCCCAAGGTATCTCCTGTCCCATAATGCCACACAGCTCTTCAAGGGAGCCCTGACCTTTCCGCATCTCGGTGATTATTTCATCATGTACATGACCTACAATTTTATAGCCCTTTGCATCCACCCTCAGCATTGCCTCCGCAAGGCAGTCTCGGGCTGCTCCTTGCACTATATTTTCGACCAGGCGGCCTCCGTATGTCTTCTGCCTCCACCACTGCTTGTTAATCCCCAATCCTTCATATGTGAGTCCGTCCTTGTCAAAACGCAGGTCTTTTTCTATTTTGGGACGTATATATGCAAGCCTTCTTCCTGACGGAAGGGTTATAAAAAGTATGCCGTTCTCAACCTTAAACCTTAAAATACCTACCCTTTGAGGCTCTCTTTCCCGTACTGCGAGAACAGCAGCCTTTTCAACGTCATACCAGAACCTGACGATTCTTTGATTGGCGCTTCTCCAGGCCCGAACAATGTCATCCAGTTCAGTATCGCTTAAGCCCATCTTATCTGCACCCATCGCCTTTAAAGCATTAACTCCTCCTTGGTAACCGCATGCCAGAACCGCCACTTTGCCCTTTGCCCTCAGCTCATACTCGGGATTGCCCTTTGCAATTTTTTCAACCGGCACTCCGAACATACGGGAGGCTGTCTGTTCATATATCTTGCCGTGGCCTTTGAAGGTATCCAGCACCCATGCTTCGTTCGCAAGCCAGGCAAGCACCCTCGCTTCTATGGCAGAAAAGTCGGCTACGATGAACCTGCACCCTTGTTCTGGAATAAGAACTGTCCGTATAAGCTCCGACAGCACAATGGGGACGCTTTCATACAATAGCTCCAGTTCTTTAAACCTTCCTTGCTTAACAAGCATCCGTGCAATCTCCAAATCCTTCATATGGTTTTGGGGTAAATTTTGAATTTGAAAAATTCTACCGGCCCATCTGCCGGTTCTATTTGCCCCGTAGAATTGGAACAGCCCTCTTACTCTGCTGTCAGGACACACCGACCGCTGAACGGCTGCATACTTTGCAATGGATGACTTCGCCATTTCCTGTCTTAATGTGAGTAGCCTTTCAATTTCGCCATCTGCATCGGTGAGAAGATTCTGCACCGCCTGCTTTGACAGGCTCTCCACCTCCAGCCCCTGCTCCTTCAGCCATTCCTTCAGCTGTGCCACACTATTTGGATTATCAAGCTTTGTAAGTGTCTTTGCTTCAACCTCAAGCCTTGATGAATACTGTGTGTCACATTTTACCGCTTGATTTACAAGAGCCATATCCACAAGCACTCCTGTGTCATTTATTTTTTGGTCCAGAAGCCAAAGCTTCAGTTCCTTTTCAGGAATAGGGTAGCGTTCGATTTTTCTTCTGACCTCACGCTCTACCTCTACATCCCGGACACAATAATCCTTGAACTTCTGCCATTTCTCAGGTGCGTGGTGCGGAAGGTTTCTTGTTCTTCCTCCGTTTGACTTGGTTGATTTGCAGGGAATTGAAAAATATCGAATAAGGTCCTTACCCGCTCTGTCCTTTTGTACCTTAAGCTTTAATGCTGTGCCTACTCCATCAAGGTGAAGGGGCAGCCCAAGCATTGCCGCCTGGATCGCCGTACATCTCCACGAATCTGCTTTCAAATGTTTATTTAAATGCTTTGACAGGCATATCCGTTCAAACCCTGCATTGAAGGCTGTCTTTATAACCTCGGGGCTTTCAATAGCATTTACTATCGCATCCGGCAGCCGTTCTCCGCATGCAAGGTCTATGAGTTCTACCGGATCATCGTCCCAGGCATAGCCGAACAGTAATATCTGAAAGTCGGGGGCTGCGGTATATGTATATACACCGCAGCTTGTCAAATCAACACTGCTGAAGGTCTCAATGTCGATTGCCAGCGTTCTCATGACAATAAATCATCTTCATCGTCATATGGCAGATCGTCAAAATCATCTTCTGCCCTGCCTCTTCCGCTGAGCGGTTCACCGTCTGCCAGCTTCTGCAGATGGTTCAAGCCGCAGGCGATACCCTTGTTGCCGTTTGTATTAAACGGGTAGAAGGTGACGCTCGCCCTTCCGTAACAACCGCTGTACACCTCGGTCTGGTCGAGGATTTCTTCCTTCTGCCTGTTGATGATACCGGGAGCTGTTGTTGAATTCGCATTGATAAAATATGCGTTTTCATAGTTCTCATCGTCCGCCCTGTCGGTATCTCCGTCACGCAGCGGCAGCTTGAGGTTCCCTGACAGGAATTTCTGTCCGAACTTTTCAGCCCCGGCTTTCTTCGCTTCCTCAACCGCTTCATTAATCTTCCTGATGGTATCCTTGTCGGACTTGGGTATGATCAAGCTGACCGAGTATTTTTCTTCTCCGCCGTTGATGCTCTTTGGCTTCCATACATTTGCATATGAAAACCTTACCTTGCCGGTAGTAACTTTTTGTTTATTATCCATATCACTCATCCTCCATAATTTTTATTAATCAAAATCAGCTGCCGCACGGTTCCATTCCTGGCGCTTATCCGTCTCAGAAACAAGTGCAGGCTTCCCTGCGGGCTTTTCAATATAATCCTTCAATAGCTCTTCAAACCGCTTCTTCCCGGTCAGCTTTTCCATGTCTCCTATCCCCAGCAGCTTTTTGTTGAATATCTGCTTCTCGGTGTAGCCATTCACCAACAGTACTTCCGCCGCCTTTTCCTCATCGCTGTACCTTCTGTTGGACCGTCCAGCCACAACCTTGAAGCCGGGCCACTTCTTCCTTCCTGCGATTGCCTCTGCCTGTGCGTATTCCCATAGGTCCGACACCCATGCCTGCAGCTGCTCCGCCTTGGCGAGAATTTCACCCATTTCCTCATCCGACAAAAGTTCAGGGTCTGCAAAATCATACTTTGCAAGCTCAAGGTTAGCCTTGGCTCTTGCCCTGCAGACAGCCTTGGCTCTGCAGAACCGGCAGTGCTCTCCAGGCTTAAACTCCCCTTCACCCCTTGACGCCATTTCAGCTTTGGGTTTAAGTTCATTTTCCGCCCAGGACATAAGCTCATCTACAGTCATTTCGTAGGTGGAAACATTGTCAAGCCTTGGCTGGAATATAGTCATGCGCACTCTTTCGATCTCGTATATCTCCTCAAACAATCCGTATGCACCCAGGGCATACAGCTGCATCTGCGGATTGTGTTCTGCGGATACCGGCACACCGCGTCCATACTTAAGGTCGCATATATCCATAATTCCATCAGCCACAATCACCAGGTCTGCAGTTCCAAAGCCCTCCGGTACAAACCTGCTGAAATCAACCCTCTGCTCAATCAGGATAACGGCATCCTTTGTCCTTGCTCTGGCTTCAGCTATACACTCACAAGCAAAGGTAACATACTGGTCGGTATAGTCCTCAAGCTCCTGTGAATCATACTGGCTTACTGGCTTTTTGCCTGACTTGATTTTCAGAAGCCTTTTGAGCTTGTATTCCGATAAAGCGTGTGCTGCAGAGCCTTCATCCGCATATACACTGTTAGCTTCAGGGAAGGAGGCCTCAAGTTCAACACAAGGAGTACATTCCATCCAACGGTGGGAGGCTGATGCGCTTAGTTTAGCATGCTCTCCCATTTACACCGCCTCCGCATCCTTCATGAATGCCGGGTAGTCCTCCTCCTTCACTCCTGAAAGGTTGCTGGCTCCGTACTTGGTAAAAAGGTCTTTTAAAACCTTGTCCTGGAGTTTTTTCTCAATGAGCACCGCCCTTATCATTTCCTTGGTGACTTTAGGCTCGTCTTCTGGTTTTTCTATCTTTTCTGTTTTTTCATCCTTTACTGCTTTACCGCTGTCCTGTTTACTCTTTTTCTCTGCCTTTTCGGCAGGCGCAGTCATAACCGCAGTCTGCATCCTGTCCACTGAAAAGCCTTTGACTGCCTCAAACAGCTTTTCTCCTTCCTCCTGTGTCAGTTCAAGCCATATCCTCATGGATTTCTCCTCCTCTTTCCTTGAAATACCTGATTTTTATTCCGCTCTTCTCTGCAGCTTCAAGCTCAGCCTTCATACCCTCGCTGATCCTGTCTCCGAACACCCACAGCTCATCGCAGCGCTTTAAGAGCTCCGTCCCAAGGTGCATCGCTGTTTCCCTTTCTTCCGGGATGTCATCATCCAGGAACTGAGGGTATATCAGGTGCGGAGCAATGGGTACCACTCCCTCTCTACAGGCAAACCTGCAGTAGCCTCTGGCCTTGGCGGCATTGGATTCGGTATCTCCCCGGTACGGACTGCAAATATATATAAGCTTCAAATTAATCCTTCCTTCCGATTATTTAGTAACCTTTTCAGAAAACTTCATGGTATAATGTTGGTGGAAAAGTATTTTCCTAATGGACGGGCTGGCTTTCATCTTGGCGGGTGGAGCCGGCCTTTCTCATTGACTGTTCGTATTCCTTATGCATCTGCCAGCCGTGGGCTGCGCATGCAAGTCCGAACATGAGGATTTGTAATATTAGCTGTTCAGGAAGAAGCCTGAAAAATTGCCTTTGCATTTAGTTCACCTCCTTTTCATCAGGGTGTAGATGTTCGGCCGGGCATGCGGCCAAGGTTACTCCGTCAACGGCCTCTCCTGTGCCTGGATAGATAAGTCGTCCGTCTTTTTGCACCAGCTTGCTTTTGAACTCATCCCAGGCAACCCTTGTGGTAGTAATGACATACTCTCCAAGGTTTCTTTGCCTGAGCCAGTACAGGAGCCTTGCCTCATCATAAGCAATCTCTGTTGAAAGTTCTGTTCCAGTCTCTGGTGTATCTGGTTTTGAAGCATAGCCTACCGTCATGGGTGTTTCCCTCCCTTCCCCTCAACCTACCAGCCTCTTCACAGGACACTTCAAAGCCCCTGCGATATTGTACAGGAGGTCCATGCTTGGATTCCTTGTCCCGTTTTCAATCCTGCTGATGTACTCCTGCGTTGTTCCTGCCAATCCGGCAAGCTCTTCCTGGGACATCCGCTTTCTATCCCTTTCCTTTCTTATGTTTTGTCCAACTTCCTTCCTAATTGGCATAATTATTTCACCTCCTTGGTATAGATTTTATTCCAGCGGCTTGGCATAATACAAAGTCTCTTTTCTGCCATATATACCATTTAGGTTTAAATTTCTTCTGTTTTCAACGTATATTTTACAGTATTTTGGAAATACTTTTTATTTTTATGCCATATAGGCATATTGTGTTGTTATGCCATATTGGTATATAATAAGTGTGGAAAATATGCTATTTACCTGCATATGGATTGGAGACTTAAAAATGACCGTTGCAAACGGAAACGAACTGGCTGCAAGGCAAGGTGAAAAAGTCCGTGAATTGAGGGGTCAGCTTTCAAGGGAGGACTTTGTCGCCGGTATTGAAAACATCATCACCGCCCAAAGCCTTTACAGGATCGAAGCCGGTTTGAGGAGGGCGTCCGACAAGGTTCTTGCAAAAATAGGAGAGAAGTACGGCAAACCGCTTTCGTGGTTTTATGACGATGACGATACGAGTGAAAGCTTCAAGCTTCAGATTCATAACGAAATGGCAAGGCTCAAGATCATGGATGCGCTTCAGACCGATCCTGAATTGATTGGATTTTGGGAAAGCATGGTAGGACGTGAGGATCTGAAGCTTATGTTCAAACAAGTGAAAGACCTTTCCCCCGAATCAATCAGAAGGCTTATCCGGGTAATAAAGGCCATCGAGGATGAGGAATCGGGAGGGTCCGAGGTGTAGGTCAGAGGAGGATTCACGCTATGATGCTGCCTGATGAAAGCTACAAACTTATAAGGTCCTTGTATGATCCTGAATGTGATTTTGATGAGCTTTTGCGCGCCCACGGAATCAGGCTTCATGAGATTGCTTTCAAGCCTGATCTCTGGGGGGCCGTGTACATAAGCCGCAAGGGGATTTACCATGTGTTTATAAATTCGATACTGCCCCACGGCACAAAACAAAAAACCTTCCTCCATGAGCTGAAGCATATTATTTTTGATGCTCCCAAGGAGAATTACATTATTGGAATGGACATGCAGTATGATACAATGGAAACTGAAGCGGATGATTTTTATAAGATAGCTGAAAGCATGGCGAGCTATAATGATTCACCGCAGTGAATAATGCAGTGTATGGAGAGGTGGAATTATATTTGGATTCAAAAGCAGTAAAGGAATACTGCCTGTCAAAGCCGGGAGCTACGGAGGATTTTCCGTTTGGTCCCGATGTTCTTGTTATAAAGGTGGGTTCAAAAATGTTCGCCCTTGTTTCAGGAAGGGAAAACAGGATTAATTTATCATTAAAGTGCGACCCCTTTGTCGCGGAGGATTTAAGACAGAGGTACCCTGCAGTCACCGCTGGCTATCATCTTAATAAGAAGCACTGGAATACGGTTGTTATTGACGGCTCGGTGCCGGACAACGAGATGGCATGGATGATAGACCATTCCTATGAGCTTGTCATAAAAAGCCTATCACAAGCCGTGAAAGAATCACTCTTTGAATAACCTGTCTGTAGCTGCACATAGAAAATGAGCCTTCATCAAGTTCAGGATGAGACTCATTTTCTTTATTGTCACCTGCCATAGGCACCCTTCAACCATTCTCCCTGTAGTTTCAATCCGTTGTGCGTCTGTACAGGCGGCAAGCATGAATTGTAATTGAAGATTACATATTCGGGAAAGTATTACCAGTACCTTCCTTTTAGTTTTTCTTTCGTTCTTTCCACTTGATGTATATGACAATTGCTGCGATTGACAAAACGGCTGCTGCTGTCCAAAGAGTAGTCGCTACAGGATTCTTATGGATTTGCTCTATATATGCCTCGGCTAACTTATAGCTTTCCATATTGCTCCTCCTTCCTCCGCTTTTTTTATAAACTGTATCTCATGCATAAAGCAACCAAAGCAGAGATACTTGCATTCATAAACTTTCGCCAAACTTTGATTGATAATCCGAAGGCTTGTTTTTCAATAACGAACCAGAGTTTATCAGCTTAAGTATTTCTTCATCAAGCTCCCTGCTTTTTTGTAAAATCTCATCTGCATTTCCCTTATCTATTGCATTATGGAGTTCTTCACGCAAAGCCTCGATTCTCTTTAATATTTCCAACATCAAATCACCTTCTAAGTTTCATCATTTGCAGTTTGCCTAAACCATTATTTGATATACTCCCTGCTACATTGTCTATCCGGCATATCAACCCATTGACCTGCTCAATTTAAAATTTACCACACTTGCTCATTAAGCAAATTTTACCGTAGTACTTGCTTTATAATCAAGTTAATTATTTTGAAAGCAGGAGCGGTTAAATTTTGATTACAGACCCGGTAAATAAAGCAATCCGCAATTTAATAGGCCCAAGGGTCAAGCAAGCCAGGGAGAATGCAAAGCCCAAGATCACCCAGTCCGACCTGCTAGCCAGGCTTGCAGTGAGAGGCGTGGAGCTTGAAAAAACAACAATCTCCAAAATAGAGGCTCAAACACGCCCTGTTACCGATATTGAGCTGGTTGCCCTCTCCGATGCATTGGGTGTTAGCATACCGTGGCTTCTCAATATCGAAAAGTAGTTCTTTTTTCATAAATTTTATTCTCACAGCTCCTTTCCACTCCAAAAATCTTCTATTCTGTTTGCCAACCTATATAGTTAATGTAACTCTTTAGAACAATTATAATTAATTATCCCTGTATAATCAATATATAAAAGTTCTACTTTAGAACAACAAGGCGGTAGGAAAATGAAAATTTATTGGCATAATGGCTCTAAAAACATAATAGGCAAACGAGTGCGAGAAGCCCGTTTGAAGTCCAATCCTCAAATATCCCAGCAGGATTTGTCCGCCAGGCTTGACGTACTGGGTTATCATATAGATAGGGTGTCCATAACAAAAATCGAGTCAGGTGATAGGTTTGTAGCAGATTATGAAGTAGTCGCTCTTGCCAACGCACTCAATGTTTCCGTTGAATGGCTGCTTTATGGTAATCCCTAAGCTTTTAGCCGTTAAGGCTTTGTGATTGCATTTTAATATTTGCTCATTAAGCAACTTGACGATTTTTAAAGATATGCTTCATTATTTTAAGCTTTTATGGTATAAAATCTTTGTTTTCTGCTTTAATTAGTTTGTATACTTATTCCAAAAGGGTATATAATAAAGCTGAAATCAAAATGATTGAGGTTGCAAAATGAGTAAATGTGAAGACCAGGTTCTAGCCAAAAGAATAGGAGCCAAGATACGTGGTATAAGAGGAAATCTATCGCGCGAAGAGTTTGTCGAGGCTATTGACAGAATAGTCACCCCTCAAAGTCTTTACAGAGTTGAGAAGGGTCTTCGTAAAGCATCTGACAAGGTGCTTCAAAAGATATCTGAAAAATTCAACAAACCCCTGTCATGGTTCTACGAGCCAGATTGTGAAACAGAAGCTATTCAAGCTGAATTTTCCCGTTTAAAAATACTGGAGGCTATCCAAAACGATCCGTCTCTTCTTGAGTTTTTTGAAAAGCTTTCCCAAAGAAGCGATTTGAAAATAATGTTCAAACAGGTTAAAGATCTTTCTCCAGAATCTATTAAAAGACTGATAAGAATTATTAGAGCGATTGAGGACGAAGAGGATGAAAATCCAACCTAGCAATTTTATTCTTATTATACTTTCCCAATAGGGCTGTCATCCTATTTTCCTATGTAATTAGTAAAATAGTATTATTTTACCAAGTGCATGTTTTTGATATAATTATACTTTGAAGGAATCGTTTTTTGTTTTTTACAAAGGAGCAGTTGTCATGAGTCAATTTTTAAATCAAATTATTAGCCTTTACGAGCAGCTAAACACAGGTATTTCAATTAGCGAAGCGTTGACATATGTCTTTGACACATTCAGAAAGTATATACCCTTTGACAGGATTGGAATAACCCTTTTAGAAAGCGATGGTTCCATATATGCCTATGAGGTTCGTACAAACCATTCTCCCGTTTTGGACGAAGGATACTCTGAAAAATTATGCAAAACTTCTCTCAATACAATTGTAAAAATGAAAAAGCATAGGATTATAAACGATTATAAAGAGTATTTGAAACTTCATCCAAAATCGGCTCCAACCAAACTGATGGTGAGTGAGGGGATAATGTCAAGCCTGGCATGTCCTTTAGTCGTCAACAGCATATGTATCGGGGTATTATTGTTCTCTTGCAGGAGGAAGAACCGGTACAACGAAAGTCATGCGGCGATGGCAAAAATCATCAGCAGTAACATGGCAATAATTCTTGAACGAAACCTTCTTGTAGATGACTTGATATTGTCCTCTGTAACAGGCTTAGCCAAGCTTGTAGAGGCTAAAGACAGCGATACCGGCTTTCATCTTGAACGCATGCAAAGCTATTCAAAAATTATTGCTCAAGCATTGGCTTCAAAAGAAAAATATGCAAACATTATTGATAAGCACTTTATTGAGAATATTTTCAAGTTCAGTCCCCTTCATGATATTGGCAAAGCAGGCATTGCAGACGGGATTCTCCTGAAGCCGGCAAAGTATACTCCCGAAGAATTCGAGGTTATGAAAAAGCATACGGTGATCGGTGCTGAAATATTAAGAAAATCCAGTAGTAATCTATTAAGGAAAGGAAAGCATTTTTTTGATTTTGCCATTCAAATCGCTGAAGGACATCATGAAAAGTACAATGGCAAAGGCTACCCTTACGGTTTGTCTGGCGACAGCATTCCTCTTCCTGCCCGAATTGTTGCAATAGCTGATGTTTTTGATGCTGTGACTTCCAAGAGGGTGTACAAGAATGCCTATGATATAGAAACTACCCTGCAGATTATTGACAAAGAAAGTGGAAAAAGTTTTGACCCTGATGTTGTTGAAGCCTTAAATCACAATATAGAACAAATAGTGCAGGTATATAAGAAATACCATGAACAGATTGATTTGGAAATCCGTTAAACAGGAATAGCAAGTCTTGCATGTTTTCTATAATGTAGGACTTGCTATCTTGAGAACCTTACTGGATATCTATCTTTTTACCTTTTGCCTTAGCCTGCTCTACCTTTGGAACAGTTATGGACAAAATACCGTCTTTATATTCCGCTTTTGCCTGCTCCGATTTTATTTCCACAGGTAAAGGTATCGTCCTGGAGAAGCTCCCGTAGTACCTTTCCGTTCTATAAATGTTTTCATCCTTGTATTCATTGTCTCGTTTAGATTGTCCCGACAACCTTATGGAGTTTTCGTCAACATATACATTCAAATCCTCCTTGGTTATTCCGGGGATTTCCGCCTTAACCACTACATCAGTATCCGTCTGGAATACATCAACTCTCGGCGAGTTCATCCCACCAAAAAATCTGAAGGGTGAAAAATCAATCAAGCTGCTTATATCCTTGCTGAAATTATCCATTTCCCTGAATGGATTCCATGGCACAAGACTCATATCATCACTCCCAAATATATTATTCATGCCTATTTTTTCCCTTTGAGAGAATTTTATTCTTTACAGCTTTAGCAAATGGAATATTCCACTCCAATGTTGTGAAGCTCCTGTAAAAACTCTATGTATCTCTTCAGTGCCATGAACGTTTTTTGCTTTTTTCCCTCTCCGTTTTCTGAGTAAAACACCTTGAAATTATTAGCCGACTCAATTTCATGAAGTAGTCCGCACTCCAGCAAAAGACCGTATATTTCGTACAAAAAATCAAACTTCTTCTGAAGCACCCCATGGGCAATGGCACAGCTGCAAATTATGGTAAAAAACATTTTATTATCATGCATGCCTTCATTTTCCTTTTGCATGACTAATACTGCATTCAAAGCACCTTCAGGGCTATATCCGTATTTTTGTGAAATTGTGCACAATTTATGTATTAAATCATTATACTCCTCACATTTCATCCTCTGTTCAACACCTTCAAACAAAACTGTACATTAAAATTGTCAAAAGCTGTGAATGCCATACTGACAGATAGGCTTGTTAATGCAGCGGTCCTAGTCTGCCACCATAGGCATTCATAATAATTTTAAAATAAGAAAATTTCAATTTCAAGAAATAATTTTATAAAAGTGTAATTCTCAATCAGCAAGTATTTTTCTCGGTATACATGACATAAAATCAGTCAATAATTTTACAAGGAACGGAGGGGATTACATTGAGAAATCTGTTAACCAATATCAGAAAGCTGTTTACATATAGGAGACCTGTTGACACAGAAGGTGGATTTGAACTTCTTGAGGATGAATTCGAGAAGTCCGATACCGAAGAAGTACCTTCTGAAAAATACGGTGTGAATACCGGGAATCCATCTAATCAGGAAAAATCAAAAAAGGGGGCCACGGTTAAGCAACCTATAAAAGTTGAGCAATGGAACAAACAAAAAAACAATCAAGGTGGAAAGATACCAACTTCAAACATGAGACAAAATATCATTTCCACTGACCTAAATGTGAACAAGGAATACATCCGTCAGAGCTTTAGCATGCCAAAAAACCAGGATATAGTGATTCGTGAGTTCCGCATCGCCAGAAAGCTGAAAGCATTTATTGTTTTCATCGATGGAATGGTAGATAAAACCTCTATCAATCAATTTGTGCTGCCCCAGCTAATGAACCCCGAATGCTTGGCTGGCTTCAGCGGAGATTGCCCATTGGATTATATCATGGAAGATGTCCTGTCCATTACTCAATTAACAAAAACTGCAGATTTTAATATTACAAAGATACAAGCCCTCAATGGACTATCCATACTTTTTGTTGACGGATGTCCCGAGGCCTTGATGATTGAAACCCGCGGCTTTGAAAAACGCGGCATCGACAGGCCTATTACCGAGCAGGTGGTCAGGGGCTCCCAGGAGGGCTTCACGGAAAATCTGCGCACAAATTTGACACTGCTGCGAAGGATAATCAAGAATGAAAAGCTTATCACAGAGGTTATTCCTGTCGGCAAGCTGAACAAAATCAACTGTGCAATCCTTTACATTGAGGGTGTAACGAACCCCAAAATTGTCAGGGAGGTCCGGCGTAGAATAAAAGGCATCAATATAGATTTTATTGAAGGCAACGGGATGCTTGAGCAGCTTATTGAGGATAATCCCTTCATGCTTTTTCCCCAGGTTGTGACAACAGAAAGGCCGGACAGAGCATCCTCCTTCCTTGCCGAAGGACAGGTTGTAATCATTACCGAGGGCGACCCCTTTGCCATAGCCGTACCCATGTCCTTTTTCAGGTTATTCCATTCCTCGGAGGATTCCATGCTGCGCTGGGAATACGGCACATTTCTGCGCATGATCCGGCTTGTTGGTGTTCTTTCAGCGCTGATGATACCGGGCATGTACGTGGCGTTGGCATTGTATCACCATGAAATGATTCCTACACCCCTGCTGGAATCCATAGCCCGAATGCGTGAAAATGTCCCATTTCCTACAATTATTGAGCTTATATTAATGGAAATTTCCTTTGAGTTGATTCGTGAAGGCGGTGTACGCATACCCGGTGTTATCGGTCAAACGCTTAGTATTCTGGGCGCTCTCATATTAGGGCAGGTAGCGGTGGCTGCGGGATTGGCAAGCCCTCTCCTCATTGTTATAGTGGCGCTTACGGGACTTGGCAGCTTCACCATGCCCAATTTCTCCATGGCTATATCCATAAGGATTCTGCGTTTCTTCTTTATTTTCGCCGGAGGAATTGCAGGATTTTACGGTATTTCCCTTGCCTTTATCCTAGTTGCTGCGATTGCTTGCCATATGAAATCCTTTGGAGTCCCTTTTTTAACTCCTGTCGCCCCAAGGGTTAAAATAAATCCGGACGTCATCATCCGCCACCCCATATTCAGACAAAAAATGCGTTCCGATGGCTTTAACACCCCTAACAGGAAAAGAGCAGGGAATAACGCAATGGAGTGGACCAAGGAGAAAGGGGGAGATGACCAATGATAAAGGATGGAAAGTTCGGTGTACATGAAGCTGTATGGCTGTTAACCATTACCATTACTGCAAAGGTGTTTTTCTCAAGCCCTTCTCTGGTAGCTGTCGTGGCCGGAACCGCAGGCTGGTATATGACCCTGGTTTCTATGGGGGGAGCTTTTATAGCCCTTGCTCTGCTTTGTACTTTGTTGAAGCGCTTTCCGGGAAAAAACCTGTTGGATATATATGAAGCCATCCTTGGCAAACCAATAGGTGTGCTTTTTTCATTACTGCTGTTTGCCATTCTGTTTGTTACCGCAATAGCAAACCTGCGGGAGTTTATTGATGTGTTGAAGGTATATGTGCTTCCGGCAAGCCCTCCAAGCTATTTGCTTATTTTGTTTATATCCGTTGCTTCGGTGCTGGCTTTTCTGGGTCTGGAAACCCTCGCACGTTTTTCGAAGCTTATAGCTTATATATTGCTGGCCGGATTTGTTATTGTTTTAATCCTCGCCATACCCCTGTATGAGCCGCACCGCCTTTTCCCCATACTGGGGCATGGGCTACGGGATACAATTACCCATGGATTGCGAAGAAGCTCTGCCTATGGTGAAATCATCATTATCGGAATAATGGTCAACTCCCTCCAAGGTGCAAGGCATGCCAAACGAGCGGCATATATCGGTCTTGCTTTATCAGGACTGATTGTATCCTCCGCCCTGCTTGCATTTTCACTGGTGTTCCCCTATTATACCGGCCAGGAAATTACTGCACCCATATACCTTATGGCCTCACTCATTGAATATGGGAATTTCATTCAAAGGATTGAGCCTGTTTTCTTTTTCATCTGGAATATAAGTACAATTATCTCGGTGGCAGTCCTTTTTTACTTATCCCTGGTTGTATACTCTCATGTGTTCCGGCTTGATGATAAAAGGCCTCTTATAATTCCCTTTGCCATCATATTGCTTGTATTATGCATGCTTCCCATGAGTATAACACAGGTCACCGACATTATGGTTCAGTTTTTAAGGGAATACGGATGGCTTTTCTTCTATATCCCTCCTGCCATCACTTTGCTGGCAGCAAGCATACGAAAAAAAGGGAGGAATATATGCCAATGAAAAAAACAGGATTGCTGCTCATTTTTATTCTTTTCGCTGCTCTTTTAACCTCCTGTTATGATGCACGGGAGGTAACCGATACTGCATATGTTCAATTTATCGGTATAGACAGGGGCGTAAAGGACAAATGGCGCTTAACCTTAAAAATCGCTACTCATAGCTGCAGCAAGGATAGCAGCGGCAGTGGAGGGGCTCAGCCTGCTGAAAGCAAATCCGTCACTATCGATGCTCCTTCCTTTTACGGAGGAGTAAACCTGTTAAACACAAATGTGCCGCAAAAGCTTGAATTTGCGCATGCCAAGCTGCTGGTTATTTCTGAGGACCTCGCACAAAGCGGCCTGGTGGGCGAGTATATTGCTCCTTTAATTCGTTTCCGTGAAATCAGGCGAACGCTGGATGTGGTGGTTTCACAAGGCTCTGCCCAGGATTTTGTGGAAAAGACAGAGCCTTATCTGGGTGGAAGTCCCATTGCCGCAATTGAGGATTTAACCTTTGAAGCGGAGAATACCAGCTATTTCCCCCATGTAACGCTGAATGATTTCTACAATGCCGTAAAGTCCACCTATCGCCAGCCGGTTGTAACATTGGGCGGGCTGCATGACCCTGCCAATTTTCAGCAGAATGGAGAAAAATGGGGAAGCAAATTCAATCTAACAGGACGGTATTTTGCCGGAGAAGTCCCCAGAAAAGGCGGAAATTCCATTGAGTTTTTGGGAAGCGCTCTTTTTGACGGCGACAGGATGGTTGGCAAGCTGGATGGTCATGACACACGGATGATGCTGCTTGCAAGGGGTGACTTTCAAAGGGGTATATTTACAATACAGGACCCTAAGGCTCCAGAGCTTATCATCCCCATTGAGCTTCAGCTTTCACGCAAACCGCAAATAAAGGTCAGCTTTGAAGGAGCTGTTCCGCTTATTTCCCTTGCCCTTGATACAGAGGGAGATATTCTCGCCATACAAAGTCGGATTAATTATGAAAAGCCTGACATGCTGCCTCTCTTGGAAAAAGCTGTGGGAAACCATCTCAAGAAGAGTCTGGATGAGGTCATATCAAAATGCCAGGCCTTGAACTGCGATACCTTCTTTTTCGGGCGGACAGCAGTTAGACATTTTTGGACCATAGAGGAATGGGAGGCATATCACTGGAACAAGCATTTTAAGGAAGCAAAGGTTTCTACAAAAGTCAAATTTAAAATAAGGAGAACCGGCGGTCTTTTAAAAAGCTCTGAAATCGTCACATCGGAGGGGAAGGAATAATGAAAATCTTAATTATGCTGCTTGTTATTTGCCCTAATATATATACGTTCAGCTATGCCAGGTATGCCTGGGAAAGTAAAAACAAGGCAGGTGCTGCAGGCATCCTGATTCTGATGCTTGCAGCGCTCCTGCTTCCGTTTTTTATCATAGTGCTCAGATGATTGTATAATCAACACTTAACGCAATTAGACGACAAACTCGTTCTGAACAGGCAGGGTAGGTTGAGAGGCCTCTGATGCCCGTACCACTACCTCATCCTTTCTGGACAGAAGCCTTATGCCTTCAGGCAGGGCGATATCCTCCATCGTAATTACACTGCCGTCCTTCATTAATGAAACATTTATCTCAACAAATTCAGGCAGATCCTTCAATACCCCTTGAATTTCAATTTCATCCTCGAGAATATTCAAAACAAGCTTGTTACTGAATAGCTGCTCCTTTCCTTTAAACTTAAAAGGTACTTTTACTTTTACAAGCTTATCCTCTGAGGAAGCATAAAACTCGATATGCATAGGCTTGCTGCTTATTGGCTCATACTGTATGCTCTTTATGACACATGGCAGCTCGCTGGCATTAATTTTCACCTTAGCTTTTGCACCTATAGAATGGCTTTTCAAGAACCTGTTTATTTCCTTATCCTCAATCTGGATATCCATGTTGCGGTCGACTCCCGATCCGTAAATGCTGCAAGGAACATACCCCAGTTTCCTGATTCTTTTTGCACTTTCCTTCCGTTCCATAGCATCTAATAAAGTAATCATGAATAAACCCCTCCAATTTTATCAGTAGTTTTTATTTTGAGCTTTTCTTTTCAAACCGCTGTTTTCAATGGTACACAAAGGTTTTCTGCCCCTGCTATGCAATTAAATATTTCTTCACTAGAGAAGCCCTCCTCCATTAAAGAGGCATATACATCCATCACAGAGTCTGGTATGAAAATCTGAAGTGCAGAAAATTCACCATCAATTTTATAGCTTCCCATATATGCGGGAATAAAGACTGTTTCCAGCGCATCAACGTGTAATTTTTCAGTATCATACATTATTTCTGCTTCACCGGTTATAAACATGAAGGCTGAAAAGGAACCCTCTGCAAACAATTCTACCGGTGTACCATTACCCTCAAGCTGTCTGACACAGAAATATTCGCTTAAGGCTAAATACTTTGTCACTATTTTGTCATAGCATACCGTAAGGCCCTTGTACAAAGCCTTGCGGTTTTTATAGTCAAGTACATCAAGAGCCTTGTTTATATGGAGCGGTCTTTTCTTTCCGGCGGCATCCGTCCTGTCATAATCGAACAGCCTGTAGGTCAGGTCTGAGTGCTGTTGTATTTCAGCTACCACCAGCCCATCATTTAAGGCATGTACCGTGCCTGCTGGAACAAAAACCACGTCACCCTTTTTTACCTTGACCTCTCTATACAAGCCTCCATGCTTGTACTTTAGAATACAGTCACGAATCCTGCCTTTATCATAGCCTTCAGAAAAGCCATGGAAAACAGAAGCCTCCGGTTTTGCATCTATGATGTACCACATTTCGGTTTTCCCCATTTTGCCATGCTCACATTCTACAGCATATTCATCATCAGGATGAACCTGGATGGAAAGCCTGTCGTTTGCATCAATAAACTTTAATAGCACCGGCAGCCCTGCATTAATTTTTTCCGATGCGAACTTATCTCCAAGCACCAGCCTGCCGTATCTTCTTATTACCTCTGTCAGAACTTGTCCTTTTAGCGGACCGTTGGCTATTTTACTTTCACTTCCTGATATGCCCGACAACTCCCAGCTTTCTGCCACCTGTCCATCCGGTATGGATTTACCCAGCTTTCTTAGATTATGTCCTCCCCATATGTAGTCCTTGTATACGGGCATCATTTTATACGGATAAAGCATATAAACACCTCTTTTGCTGTTTATTAATTAATTGATTTTCATATGTTTAAATGGCGATATCTTTCAAATCATGACCTGTAAATATGACATTCTTATATTTATATCTTTTATCTACTCTGGCATTTGAGGTAACAATGGTATTGATAATTCTGGAGTCCCGCTCTACCATAACATTGTCCCATATAATGCTTCCTATGATCCGGCTGCCCATATTGATACGCACCTTGCTTCCAATAACGGTATCCGGTCCTATGGGCCCAATCTCAACATTATTGCCGATATAGACAGGGCCTGTAATTCTTGCATCGGGGTGTATCCTGCTGTTGACACCTTTTATTATGATATCTTGTGAGAGTGTAAGTCCTGGTATTTTATACAGGCCGCTCAGCATATCCCTATGAACCTTTATGTAATTTTCTATTGAGTTTATATCAATAAAGTAGTGCCCGCTTTTATAAAGCGCCACGTTGAAATTATTTTCAACAAGCCTTGGAATCACATCCTCTTCAAAGGACAAAATCCTTTTATCAGGCATTTTAGATATGACAGACGGGTTGACCACATAAATGCCGGCATTTATATACCGAAAGAATATATATTTTTTTATCTATCGTATGAATGGGCTTACGGTATTTAATGGGGCATAAGCTTGCCTTTTCCATATTTCCATATAACAAACGCAGCTACTGCCACCCCTGCAAGCAATAATATAGCTCCTGCTATAGGAACAGTATATTTATACTCGTTTATCATACCAAGTATTTTCTGCTTTGCAGCAGCCGGCTTTCCAACAGTCTCCACCCATGCCTCAAAGGCTTTTTGATCCTCCAAAGCCAACGGCTTTGTTGAGTACCCTGGAACATCAAACACAATATTTTTCCCGTTATTTGACATGGACATCCTTATTTCGGTGTCCCCCTCCTTGTAAGTAAACCTCCCATAAGGACCGCCGCTGAACTTTAGCTTGTATTCCTTTGCCTTAAAGTCAGGACGTGTTTCAGCATCCTTCTGAATAAGCGGGGGCTGAAGCTTCGGGCTGAGCTCCTTTGTACTGATTTTGCCGTTGCCTGTTGCAATGGTCTCAATCTTTAATGTGGCCTCAGAGTATTGCTCACCTTTTAAAGCACCTACGTTATAAAATTCAAGCGTATATTTCTTTTTATAGGGTATACTGGTTCTGGCTCCTTCAAAGAGCGGACCGGAAAGCTTTCCTCCAGTACCGTCAGGCAAAAGATCCAAAAAGCTGCCTGGATGCTCCTCTTCAAGAGTCGCAGTAAGCTTCCTTGGTTCTATACCATTAGGAATATCCTGGGCAAAAGCCTGTACAGAATTGAATATGAGAATGAAACACATAGTGGATATAAATATCACTTTTCTTAACATGATAATCATCTCCTTCCGTACACTACATAGATTTCAACAAACCAATCAATAATGCTTTAATTTTCTAATCATCTTTAGTTTTTATAGTGCTTACCTAAAACATTGGAACCACCTCCCCTGCCAGGATACAAAAAATGCCTTACTATTTCACACTTTTAAGGTTAATAGCGTTTTAGACCCCGCTGATAAGCTTAGTCAATGATAGAATATTAAAGCATCACTTAGCACTCACTCAATTAGAGTGCTAATAATATGATATAAAATCTCAAATTTACTGTCAAGGCTGCTCAAATTTTTTTTAAAATTTTTAATATTTTTCCTGAAAGCCTTAATCTATATGGATTTTCAGCGTATTGTCCAAAACGTCTATATGAATATTTTTACCCTCACTTACCTCGCCATTTATAATCCTTTTACCTATCTCGGTTTCAATGAATTTCTGCATGTACCGTTTTACAGGTCTTGCACCAAACACAGGATTATATGCATTTTGAGCCATGTACTGCTTTGCTGCCTCCGATACCTTAAGCCCTATGCGCCTGTCATCCAGCCTTCTTTGGATGTCCGCCAAGGCCAGGTCGATAATCTTAACAATTTCTGCCTTTCTTAAGGGCTTGAACAGCACAACCTCATCTACACGGTTTAAAAACTCAGGCTTGAAGTGCCTGTTCAATTCTCCCAGTACATACTCTCTTGTGTTTTCATCAATTTCTCCATCTGCTCCTATAGCATTCAATAGGTGCTGGCTTCCTATGTTGGAGGTCATGATGACAACCGTATTCTTGAAATCCACCGTCCTGCCCTGGCTGTCGGTAAGCCGGCCATCGTCCAGTAATTGAAGAAGCACATTGAATACTTCAGGATGTGCTTTTTCGATTTCATCAAAGAGAATCACACAGTAGGGCTTTCTCCTTACAGCCTCGGTTAGCTGTCCTCCCTCTTCATACCCTACATAACCAGGTGGTGCACCAATAAGCCTTGCAACCGCATGCTTTTCCATATACTCCGACATATCAATTCGCACTACATTCTCATCGCTGTCAAAGAGGGCCTGGGACAGTGCCTTGGCAAGCTCGGTTTTACCTACTCCGGTGGGGCCAAGGAATATGAAGGAGCCTATAGGCTTTCTCGGGTCCTTCAAGCCCGACCTTGCACGAATTACTGCATTGCTTACTGCTGTAACCGCTTCGTCCTGACCTACCACACGCTTGTGCAGAAGTTCTTCAAGGTTTAAAAGCTTATCCCGTTCATTCTCCACCAGTCTTGTTACAGGTATCCCTGTCCATCGTGAAACAATTTCAGCAATTTCCTCCTCGGTAACCTCTTCCTTCAGCAGTACACCTTCGTTCGATTTCTTACGCTGTTTTTCCTCCTCAAGGCTCCTCTGGAGTTCAGGAAGCCTTCCGTGCTTCAAGACTGCCAGCTTGTCAAGGTCGTAGGACCTTTCTGCTTCTTCTATCTGCCTTTTTACCTCCTCAATCTGCTCCTTTAATTCCTTCTCTCTTTTTATATTCTCTTTTTCCATCTCCCATTGTGCTTTCATGCCGTCAGATTTTTCCTTCAGGGATGAAATTTCCTTCTCCAGGGTTGAAAGTCTTTCCCTTGAAGCTTCGTCTTCTTCCTTTTTAAGCGCCTGTCGCTCAATTTCCAGCTGCATGATTCGCCTCTGTATTTCGTCCAGTTCAGTGGGCATGCTGTCAATTTCAGTCCTTATCATAGCCGCAGCTTCGTCCATCAAATCAATGGCCTTGTCGGGAAGGAAGCGGTCGCTGATATACCTGTTTGACAACACACTGCATGCAATGATGGCGCTGTCGGTAATTCTGACTCCATGATGGATTTCAAAGCGCTCCTTAAGGCCTCTTAATATGGAAATGGTGTCCTCTACTGTGGGCTGATCCACCACAATGGGCTGGAACCTTCTCTCAAGGGCTGCATCCTTTTCGATATACTTCCTGTATTCATCCAGCGTGGTTGCACCTATGCAGTGAAGCTCTCCTCTGGCCAGCATAGGCTTTAATATATTTCCTGCATCCATTGCCCCTTCCGCTTTTCCTGCTCCCACAATGTTGTGAAGCTCATCTATAAATAAAATGATCCGCCCATTTGACTTGTTGACATCATTGAGTACAGCCTTAAGCCTTTCTTCAAATTCACCCCTGTATTTCGCCCCTGCAATCAGTGCACCCATGTCAAGGGCGAAAATAGTCTTATCCTTTAAGCCCTCGGGGACATCCCCCTTCAATATCCTCTGAGCAAGTCCCTCCACTACGGCAGTCTTTCCGACACCCGGTTCGCCAATCAATACAGGGTTGTTCTTGGTTCTTCTGGAGAGTATCCTTATGGCCCGCCGGATTTCAGCATCCCTGCCGATAACAGGGTCAAGCTTTCCGCTTTTTGCAAGCTCCACCAGGTCACGTCCGAACCTTTTTAAAGCATCATAGGTTTCTTCCGGGTTTTTTGATGTAATTCTCTGGTTGCTCCGTACCTTGCCAAGAGCCGCCATAAATTTCTCCAGTGTAATCCCAAAACGTATGAATATGGTCTGTGAAGGAGTATTCTTTTCCTTCAGCAGCGCCATATAAATATGCTCCACGCTTGTATACTCATCCTTGAACCGCTTCGCCTCATCCTCCGCATGGATCAGGACTTCGTTGAAGCGCCTTGTGGCATACAGGCTTGAGGCTCCGCCACCGTATACCTTTGGTAGCTTTTCAAGCTCTATCTCAATATCCTTTATATATAGCTGGACATCCTGCCCCATATATCCTAAGAGCTTTGGAATAAGGCCGTCCTCCTGGGCTGCCAGTGCAAGGTGGATGTGCTCTCCGTCCACCTGCTGGTGTCCCATTCTAACTGCTATGTCCTGAGCTGCTGAAACCGCAGCCTGGGCTTTTTCTGTGAATTTATCTATATTCATGGCTTACTCCCTCCTATTCTTTTACATAGCCCTGACCCTTGATGCCTGCCTGAGCTTTTCATAAAGCTCCTTCATTTCGTTGGTCAGATGGCTTGGGTTTACAATCCGTATTTTGAGGTATAGATCTCCTCTTCTGCCTGTTCTGTCCACATACCCTTTTCCTGAAACACGTATTTTGCTGTCGGTTTGTATTCCTGCCGGTATCTTTACTAAAATCCTGCCATCTATGGTATCAACCGCTGTTTCGCTGCCCAGGGCAGCATCCCACGGCATTATATTCACTGTCATTGTCAAATCGTTACCCTCAAGAGTAAAGCGTTCACTGGGCTTTATCCTGAGGGTAAGAAATAAATCTCCGTTTTGTCCTCCATTAAAGCCTGCCTCTCCTTGCCCTTGAAGTCTTACCCTTTCTCCGTCTCTCACACCCTTGGGGATTTTAAACGAAAGGCTTTTTGTTCCACCCTGTCCCCTGATAGATATCCTTTTTTCCACTCCTTGAAAACCTTCCTCGGGAATGATTTCCAATTCCGCCTCAATATCTTCCCCATGATATGAAGACCGTCTGCTCCTGTTATTTACACCTGCATGGTCAAAAAAGCTGTCAAAGCCAAAGCCTCCTCCTCCAAAAAACATATTGAAGAAGTCGCTGTGATCCATTCCCCCGCCTGTCCTGAACTCATACTTCACATTCTTTCCAAACCCGAACTGTGACGGGTCAAAATCATAGCCGTTCTGGAAATTGTATTCATTACCGAAATTATCGTATTTTTTTCTCTTCTCAGGGTCACTCAAGACCTCGTATGCCTCGTTGACATCCTTAAATTTTTCCTCTGCCTGCTTGTTTCCGGGATTGGTATCAGGGTGATATTTTTTTGCAAGCTTCCTGTAGGCCTTTTTTATATCCTCCTGGGAAGCATTTTTATCAAGTCCTAAGATGCTGTAGTAATCCTTGTACTGCATGAAGTACACCTCCTTCCGTTTTGTTTATGAACCATACCATATATATTTTGTATGCATCAATATATTTTATGCCTCCTCATCCCGGCTTCCTGCCAGAAGCACCAGCCTAATAAGGTTTGCCATTGCTACTGCGGCAGATGCAACATATGTCATTGCCGCGGCTCCCAGCACTATCTTTACCGGCTGTACTTCAGCATAATTCAATACATATTCACCCTTCAGCATTTGTATAGCCCTCTTGCTGGCATTGAACTCAACCGGAAGCGTTATGAGGTAAAAGGCTACAGCTCCAATAAAAAGAATGATCCCGAGCTGTAACAGATACGGCATGTTAAGCATCAGTCCAAACATAGCAAGATACGGTCCCACTGCCGAGCCTATGTTTGCAACAGGCACAAGGCTGCTCCTTAGTACCAGCGGCATATACCCTGCTGCATGCTGGACTGCATGTCCTGTTTCATGGGCGGCAACCCCGAGGGCTGCCAGAGACGTGCTGTAATATACACTCTCTGACAGCCTTACTGTCTTGGTCCTGGGGTCGTAATGGTCGGTCAGCTCTCCTGGGACAGGTTCCACACCAACATCGTAAAGACCGTGACGATCAAGGAGCATTCTAGAGGCCTGTGCTCCTGTCATATACCGGTTGTTGGGCATATCGCTGTATTTTCTAAATATACTTGTTACCTTGAACTGGGCAAACAACGAAAATATAAATGCCGACAATACAAGGATTATATAATACATATCCATAAGCATACCTCCCTCCTATCACATGCCTTTCTAATTATCCGGCTTTGTTCATCCCCTGGTGCATTAAAAGCAGTAATAGAGGATTTCTTTTGGTGAAGCCGTCCGTTATTAGCGTTCTTCTGAGAAGGTTAGCGAAAGCTTCACCTTACTGCCATTTCTGACCACCGTAACATCTACACTGTCTCCCGCTTTATAGTTCTTCTTGATATTGTCCACCTCTTTCATGGTGCGTACATCCTTGCCTGCTATTGAAACAAGAATATCTCCTTTTTGAATTCCTGCTTTAGCAGCACCGCTGTCAGGTGTAACCTCAAGAATGTAGATACCTACCGGAAGATCATACTGGCGTGCAATTGCATCTGTAATTTCTCTTCCTGATATACCTATAAACGGTCTGCCCTTGACATACCCGAACATCATCAATTGGTCGACAATGGGCTTCGCATCGTTGATGGGAATGGCAAATCCAAGTCCCTCAACACCTGAAACCGATATTTTCACTGTATTGATTCCAACAACCTGCCCTCTTGAATTGACAAGAGCACCGCCGCTGTTGCCAGGATTTATGGCAGCATCCGTCTGGATCAGGTTCAAGGTTTTGTCATCAACGCTCACAGTTCTGTTAAGAGCACTGATTACACCTGCAGTTACTGAACCCTGGAACTCAAGGCCTAATGGATTTCCGATTGCAACTGCCAGCTCGCCGACCTCAAGGGTTGCTGAGTCTCCGAGTTCTGCCGCCGTCAAATTATCCATATCGATTTTTATCACCGCAAGGTCATTTTTGGGATCGCCACCGATAAATTTTGCCTTTGCTTGCCGTTTATCAGCCAAAAATACTTCCAGTGTCGTATTTTTGCTTCTCGAATTCTTCGGGTCAGCATACTGAACAACATGGTAGTTAGTCATTATATATCCATCTGCGGTTATTACAATCCCCGAGCCTTCAGCCTTGGATTGAGCCATTTCATCATCAAAATACCAGCTTCGCGGGCTTTGTGTCAGCATTCTTATACCAACAATGGAAGGCCCGACCTTCTTTGCTATATTAGTAACAGAAGAGCCGCTATCTGATGCAAGCTTCAATGCACTCTCAAGGTTTACCGCTCTATTCCCTATAACCGTATCCGCTTTTGCCTGGTTTGCTGACAGCATGGTTAGCTCTTTTATATCGTTGGAAAGCTTCATATATAATCCGCCACCCACCATAAGACTTGTCAATATGCAGCATACCAGCACCAAAGCGACAGTCCTGTATACTCTTCTGCCATCCCTGCTCCGGTCATCATATTTACCATCCCTTCTGTAAGCAGAGTTAAAATTCATAAATTTTTCATAATTGTCATAGCCTCTTTTTAGGAGTCTTTTACTGAAAAACCTCATGCCTATCACCTCTCTTAACCTATGTATACTTTATATAGCTGCAAACCCCTTATCATGAAGATAAAGGGGCTTGCAGTCTTTCCAACATACATCGGGCAGTAATTATGAAATATCGATTTTCCTTCCCTTGGGTTTGGTTTCTTCCTTTTTTGGGAGTATCAGTGTGAGAATACCATTTTCATGCTTTGCCGTAATCTTGTCGCTGATAATATTCTCAATGGAAAAAGACCTGACCATGGAGCTTGTTCTTCTTTCCCTTCTTAAGTAATTATCCTTCTTTTCCTCTGCCTTTTCATCCTTCTTCACGCTGATTGTCAGTCTGTCGTCATGAACCTCCAGGTTGATTTCGTCCTTTTTAACCCCTGGCAGCTCTGCCTCAAGGATATATTCCCTGTCATTTTCACTGATGTCCACTCTCATCTGTCCGCTGTTATTGAAGTGAGATGGAAAAACCGTGTCGTTGAAGAAATTTTCAAATACCCTGTCCATATCAAAGAGATCGAACAGACTGCCATTTTTTCTTTGTACTCCATTGTTTTTCCTTTCAAACGGTATCAAGCTTGACATACATAACACCTCCATAATGATTGAATTAAAGTTTAGCTTGTGGTTTTATTTAATATCAATTTTCCTGGTTTTTTGCTGTACCTGCTCCACCTTGGGCAGTGTAACGGTGAGAATTCCATTCTCCATTTTGGCGGATATCTTATCCGTTGCAATATTTGAAATTGCAAAGCTTCTTTCCATTGCCAGCGCTTTTCTTTCCTTCCTTACATATACGTTTTCAGCTTCTCCCTTCTGTTCCTTTCCTTTAACCGAGATAGTAAGCCTGTCTTCTGTTGCATCTATATGGACATCTTCCTTGCAAAAGCCTGCAAGCTCTGCCTCGAGAATAAATTCCCTTTCGGTTTCCCTGATGTCCACTTTCATCTGGCTGCTGTTTCTGTAGAAGGAAGGAAGAACCGCATCGTTGAAGAAATTCTCAAAAATGCTGTCAATGTCAAAATAGTCACCGTTTCTCCTTTGAACACCTCTGCCCTTTCTTTCAAATGGAACCAATCCGAACATAAACAACACCTCCAATCATCTCAGTTCATTTTTATTCTTATTCGTTCCTTACACTATTAGTTATACAATTTTCATATTGCTTTTTCAACTTTCGACTTTGACTATCTTTGACTTTTATTTGCACTGAGTTTGATTTTTATAAGTTTATCTTCTGAAATCTCAAAATTTCTTAATTTTTTGGAATATTTTATCTTATAAAGGGTTAAGTATTAAAGCTACACTTTAAAGGACTTCTGTCTGTGAAAATACGCCGATATTTTAAAGTCACCAATGCTCTGCCTTACGGTATCCATTCTGACCAATGCTTTAGCGGTATGGATTATTATCATACCAAGCAACAGCACGGCAATAATCTGCTTGATTGGCTGAGCTGCTGCATTCACATATATCGAGAGCACAGGCTGCAGGACTGTCAACTGCACATATGCAAGAATTCCCCAGAACAAGGAAAACTTAAGGCAAATCCGGCCATGCAGGTTCAATACCTCTCCACTGTAATCCCAAGCCTTGATATCCAGGAGCTTTTCCATAACGTATCCTGTTACATACTCCAGAAAGGTTGTAATAACTACTGCTGAAGCTATACTCATGTAAAAAGGCATTGACCCGGACTTGATAAACCTATCAAGCCCCAAAATCAATAGAGCTCCAAATCCATAGATGGGACATATGGGTCCGGCCAGAAAACCCCTGTTTACAAACCGTTTTTCCTTGTAAGCAGCATAGGCAACCTCAACAACCCAGCCAACAAACGCATACAGCATAAAGTAGATGACAGTATCATAGAAGCCGCCCCACATATATCTTCCTCCTTCCGCTCCACCTTCATGGGAGGAAAGCCAGCCACCAGTACCTCCAGTACCTCCAGTGGCTGGCGTATATTTCCTATCCCACTATAAGTCTTAATAATCCATATCACCAGCAGGCATAGAAGGTGCTTTCTTCTTCTCAGGCTTTTCAGCTACAGCACTTTCGGTAGTCAGAATCATAGCTGCCACCGAAGCCGCATTCTGTAGCGCAGACCTTGTAACCTTGACAGGGTCTACAATACCGGCCTTGAACATATCCACATACTCTTCCTTAGCCGCATCAAAGCCTATTCCTTTATCGTTGTTCTTCACTTTTTCAACAATAACTGAGCCATCAATCCCGGCATTTATTGCAATCTGGCGGAGAGGCTCTTCAAGAGCCCTGAGTATGATGGACGCTCCAGTCTTCTCATCCCCATGGAGAGTGTTAACCAGCTCTTTGATGTCTGGAAGTGTATTGATATATGCTGTACCGCCGCCTGGAACAATACCTTCCTCCACAGCAGCCCTGGTTGCATTCAAGGCATCCTCCACCCTGTATTTCTTTTCCTTCATTTCTGTTTCGGTAGCTGCTCCCACTCTGATGACAGCTACACCTCCCGCAAGCTTAGCCAGTCTTTCGTTGAGCTTTTCCTTGTCGTAGCTTGAGGTGGTAAGCTCGATCTGCTTCTTGATGGATTCCACCCTGTCACGGATGGCCTTGGAATTTCCTGCACCATTTACAATAATGGTGTTTTCCTTTTGCACCTTGACAGATTTCGCCTTACCAAACCATTCTAGCTTGATTTCCTTTATGTTCATGCCAACCTCTTCTGATATGACTTCACCGCCTGTAAGGATAGCAATATCCCGAAGCATTTCCTTCCTTCTGTCACCAAAGCCCGGTGCTTTCACAGCCACACAGGTGAATGTGCCACGAAGCTTGTTGACCACAAGGGTTGCCAGTGCATCCCCTTCCACGTCCTCTGCGATCAGGAGCATTTTGCCGCCGTTTTTTACTACCAGCTCAAGGGCAGGAAGCAAATCCTGAACATTGTTTATCTTTTTGTCGGTAATGAGGATGTATGGGTCTTCCAGTAAAGCCTCCATTTTTTCATTGTCTGTAACCATATAGGGAGATACATAACCTTTGTCAAACTGCATTCCCTCGACAACTTCAATAATGGTGTCAGATGCCTTGTTCTCTTCAATGGTGATAACTCCCTCTGCTGTTACCTTTTCCATTGCATCTGCAATAAGCTGGCCAATTTTTTCATCCCCTGATGAGATGGTGGCTACAAAAGCCATGTCATCCTTGCCCTTCAGCTTCTGGCTGTTCTTTTTTATGCTTTCAACCGCTTTTTCAACTGCCTTTTCCATTCCCTTTTTCAATATAATGGGATTAGCCCCGGAGGCAACATTTTTAAGCCCCTCCCTCACAATAGCCTGTGCAAGAAGTGTAGCTGTGGTTGTTCCGTCACCGGCAATATCATTTGTTTTGCTGGCAACCTCCTTTACAAGCTGCGCCCCCATATTCTCATAAGGGTCTTCCAGCTCAATTTCCTTTGCTATGGTAACACCATCGTTGGTAATGGTAGGAGAACCGTATTTTTTCTCCAGCACCACATTTCTTCCTTTGGGTCCCAAGGTAACCTTGACGGCGTCTGCAAGCTTGTTTACACCTGCTTCAATGGATCTTCTCGCCTTTTCATCAAATGCAATTATTTTTGCAGCCATTATAAATCAACCTCCTTACTCGATTACTGCCAGGATATCATCCTGCTTCGCTAAAAGATATTTTTCGTTATCCAGCTTGACCTCTGTTCCGGCATATTTGCTGTAAAGAACCCGGTCACCTTTTTTCACAACCATTTTAATTTCCTTTCCATCCTTCACCTCACCCGGACCGATTTCAACCACCTCAGCCATATAGGGCTTTTCCTTGGCGTTGGACGGAAGCACAATTCCGCTTTTTGTTGTTTCTTCACTTTCAATTTCCTTCAAGAGTACCCTGGTACCCAGCGGTTTAATGTTCATAAATCAACCGACTCCTTTCGTATGCTTTTTATTTAAATTTAGTATATTGTTAAAAGCTTGATGCTTTTAAGCCACCTTCAACGGGCAGATTGAATCGGATATTTCCTTTTTTATCTGCTCAAGACGCTCGGGAGTTCTGGCCTCGCACCGCACGATAAGCTCAGGACCTGTATTTGACGCTCTGACCAACCCCCAGCCGTCACCAAACTGTACACGAACTCCATCTATATCAATGATGTTATTGCCTGAAGCCTTAAAATATGTTTTTGCCTTGCCCACATAAAAGAGCTTTTCTTCCTCTGTGCACTCAACCCTGATTTCAGGGGTTGCATAGGTTTTAGGCACATCTGCCAAAAGCTCGCTTAAGGACTTGCTGCTTCCAGACAGGATTCTTAATAGCCTTGCACATGCATAGAATGCATCATCATACCCGAAATACTCATCCGCAAAGAACATATGTCCGGACATTTCTCCGGTAAATACTGCATTAATTTCCTTCATTTTTGCCTTTATGAGAGAATGGCCGGTCTTGTAGAATATAGGCTGCCCTCCGAGTCTTTTTACCTCGTCCACCAGTGTTTCGGAGCACTTCACCTCAACAATGGCAGGAGTGCCTGGGTGCTTGGGCAGTATCTCCCTCCAGAAAAGGATCATCAGCATGTCTCCCCATATGATGTTACCCTGGTTGTCAACAACCCCAAGCCGGTCTCCATCCCCGTCAAAGCCTACCCCAAGATCTGCCTTGTTGGCCTTGACAGCCTTTATTAAATCCTTTAGGTTTTCCGGCTTTACCGGGTCGGGAAAATGGTTGGGGAAATCCGGGTTGGAATCGCAATAAAGGGGTATAGCCTCACAGCCCAACTCCTTAAGAAGCTTGGGTGCAAAAAGCCCCGCTGTACCATTGCCGCAGTCTACCACAACCTTGAGCCTACGTCCCGGAAGCTTGATTTTTTCCTTTACCATACTTATATAGTCCTTCACAGGAGATTGTACAGTCAGCTTTCCCTGTCCGCTATCAAAATCATCCTCTTGAATCATCCTTTTGATATCCTGTAGCTCTTCACCATATAATGTCCTGCCGTCATACTGCACCTTGAAGCCGTTATATTTTGCAGGGTTATGGCTTGCCGTAATCATAATGCCTGATTTTATGTTATATAGGTGTGTGGCGTAGTAGAATATGGGGGATACCACCACTCCGATATCCTTTACATTTATGCCTGTATCCAGAAGCCCCTTTACCAAGCTGTTGAAGAGCTCGGGAGAGGATTTCCTGTTATCCTTACCTACAACAGCTTCTATCTCCCCTTTTCTTTTGATATAGGTTCCAAAGGCTTTTCCGATAAGCTCTGCGTCCTTTGCCGTCAAATCTTCATTGTATATACCCCGTATATCGTATTGTCTGAAAATTCCTTCGTTTATACTGCTCATTTTGCCTCACTCCTTTTCTCACACATTAACCTCAGATATTTTCATATACGATATTACATACGAAACAAGGCTTTCCGCTCCCATATTCAGGTTTACACCCTGCTGGGTCAGTCCGTCATAGCAGCCTCCCGTTTCGCTGTCGACAAGGCTGATTCCCTTGGAGTTGACACCCTCGTACCATGCATGACAGCTTTTCGCCTTATGTAAATATTTCTTTTTTCCGGTTGCTTCATAAGCCTCCAGATAGGTTAAAACTCCTTCACAGGCTTCCACCGTCTGCTCATCGAACTCAGCCGGGTGCCCTCCCTTCAAAAGCCATCCATTACAGCCTACAGGCTTGAAATATCCATCCTTAAAGGTTACCCCGCCAAGAAACTCCAGGCTTTCCTCGGCTATATCAAGAAATCTCTTTTCTCCTGTAGCCCTGTAAGCAGATATGAGCGACCATGGAAGAACATTATTGCAATATGCTACAATATTCTCAAACCACTTCCAATCTCCGTCCCTGTACTCCTCATACTGGCGGCAAAGGGACTGAGCTGCTTCAAAAACAAGCCTTCTCGCATCTTCGCCTTCAAGGTGGGAAAGACCTATGATGGAATATGCCTTTGCCCTTGGTGAATTGAGAGAAGTCACATGAGGCATCGCATTTTTTAGTATATGTGCAAGCCCGTACTTAACCCCTTTAGGGGTATATTCATTGAAAAGCGCAAATCCCAACGCCCACAGACATCTACCAAAGCAATCCTCCGAGCCTTCCTCCTCAAGCCATTTCCTGTCATAGCTCATAAAGTTTTTAAATTTGCCCTCTTTATTTTGTGCGTTTAATATAAAGGATGCATACCTATAAACAAGATCAAGGTATTTCTTCTTTTCATATCTGCCATACAGCATCAGTGCCATAATCAATGCTCTGGCATTGTCATCAGTTGTATAGCCATGGTTCGGGTCTGGAATGGAATATTTTGAGTGCTGCAGCATTCCGGTATCATCGGTTAGCCGGAAGATGTGGTCGTCCTTCAAAACTTCACTAATATAAAGCCTTCCCATCATACCACCATGCTGCCCACAAGCTTCATTTCTTCAAGAGTATCTATAAAGAGCTTTGTATAATGATTTGCAACATTACCCCACATCATAGTCCTGCCAACACTCAAGGTCCGTCTTTCCATTTCCTTTTTAGCTTCTGGATTTTTTAATACATACTTGATATGTCTTGCCAGTGAATGGGCATCGTTAAACTCTGCCAGAAGTCCTCTGCCCTCTGAAAGCATTTCCTTTGCATAACTGTAAGGTGTGGATACTATGACCCTTCCATACCCGACAGCGTAAGCCAGGGTTCCGCTGACTGCTTGATCTTTTCCAAGGTACGGTGTCATGTAGATGTCCGACAACTGGAGATAGTGTATAATTTCATCCTTTGAAAGGTATTTATCTACAAACCATACATGCTCCTTTATTCCTAGCCTGTCTACCAATTCCATCAGCTTTTCCCTGTATTCTTCGCCCGACTCTTTTTTTACACATGGGTGTGTCTGTCCAAGAATCAGGTAGACAATGTCCTTATGCTCCTTAGCCACCTTTGCAATGGCTTCTATGCCATATTCCAGCCCTTTGCCTGGACTTAAAAGTCCGAAGGTGCTGACAACGCTACGACCCGAAAGACCTTGCTTTTCTTTCAGAGTATCTCTTGACTCGAGAATCCTGTAGGGTACACCATGGTGTATCACCTCTATTTTTGACGGGTCTATACCATAAACCTTCTCAAGGATAGGCTTTGTATTTTTTGCCATAGTGATAATCTTAGCACTTTTTTCGCCAAGCAGCTCCAGTATTTCCCTTTGCTTTTCAGAAGGTCTGGGAAGTACTGTGTGAAGTGTGGTGACAAATGGTATTTGCAGGTTGTCAACCAGGTCAAGTATGTATTCGCCTGCCTCTCCACCAAATATGCCGTACTCATGCTCTATTACAAGAAGCTCTATATTTGAATTGTTAATAGCCTCTGCTGTGTTGATATAGCTTTCCCTGTCATGCTGCCAAAGCTCCATGATAACCCTGTCGCTGTAGCTGTAATCATTATTACTCACGGCGATAACCTTTGGCTTATTTAAAAGACTAACGTTATCAAGCTCCCTTACAAGGTCCTGGGTAAAGGTTGCAAGTCCGCATTCCCTTGAAGGGTAAGTACTTAAAAATGCCACATTCCGTATTCTGTTTGAAACCATGCCCAAACCTCCTTTTTATTGTTGTAAGAGACACACCTCTCTGAAAGTATTCCTTTTACGTTGAGGAATGTCCACATTTTTTCGCTAAAGCTGTCTTTTCTACACTGCTATCGGATGACTGAAGTTTTCTGTCAAAACAGTATTATACTCTTCACTATTTCGATCAACTCTGCAATTGGACATAACCACTGAGTTTACAACCGATGCTCCGCCTCCGACATGAACATGATCCCAGACCACACTTCCTACAACCTTGGCACCCATGCCAACTGAAGAGTCATCGCACAAGGCAGTATCCGGGCCTATAACTGCAAAGGAGCCGATTTCAACATTATCCCCTATATACACTGGCCCGATTATCTTTGCGTTATGGCTTATCTTCGCCGTCTTGCTGATGCATTGCAGATTTTTGTTAAAGTCATGGTTACCAATCTGCAAATTCCCTTCAAGGATATCATTATGAGCCTTAAGGTATTTTTCGGGTGTACCCAGGTCAAGCCAATAGGAGCACCGGTTATAAACTGCTATCTTAAATCCTTTTTGAAGGAGCAGCGGATATGTTTCCCTTTCAATGGACACTGCCCTTCCAGAAGGAATTTCGTCCAAAAGCTGCGGTTCAAATATATACACACCTGCATTGATCAGGTTGGAGCTGCTTTCATGGGGCTGGGGCTTTTCCTTGAAGGCAGTAACGAATCCGTTTTTATCATGCTCAATCACTCCATAGGCTGAAGGATTGTCAACCTGCGTTACCGCAATGGTTGCAAGGGCTCCCTTTTCCTTGTGGAAACGTATCATTTCAGAGATATCAATGTCGCTTAGGATATCTGCATTAAATACCAGGAAGGTGTCATTGAAAAATCTCTGTGCATTTTTGATTGCACCAGCGGTGCCCAAAGGCACATCCTCGGAGATATAGCTGATTTTCACTCCCAGTTTTCTTCCGTCTTCAAAATACTTCTCAATTTTATGAGGCTTGTAGCAGGTGCTCAGTACAATCTCATCAACACCATGCTTTTTAAGGTTTTCAATATTCCTTTCTAAAAGAGGCTTGCCCATAATTGGCACCATTGGCTTAGGCAAGTCATCTGTAATTGGTTTTAATCGGGTTCCTAACCCACCTGCTAAAAATAATGCCTTCATATGTATTCCTCCCATCTTAGTCAGTTAGTATATAATTACATTATTGCATTATGTGTAATACAAGCTTTACATATTAGCTTTTGGCTCAGGACACTTTTTGATATATTCCAGCAAATCCTTCAGATTGGTGGTTGCCATGGCAATACAGGTGTCTGCTGCACCATAATACATCTTGATTTCCCCTGTTTTTTCGTCATATACCCACCCACAGGGGAACACTACATCATCTACGTCCCCTTCTCTTTCATAGAACTCATGGGGGCCAAATACCCACTCATCACTTCTCCGCAATACCCTGAAGGGGTTTTCAAGGTCCAAAAGGGCGAGTCCAAGCCTGTATATGGCTCCGGCTGCAGTCTGTCGTACTCCATGGTAAAGTATGAGCCAGCCTTCAGGAGTTTCAAGGGGAGGTGTGTTAAGTCCCACCTTGTTTGCATCCCACCATCCGCCTTGTCTTGCATCAATCAGTATCTGGTGTTCTCCCCAATATTTAAGGTCATCCGACCGTGACACCCATATATGAGCACCCGGTCCATGGTGTGCAGGAATGGGTCTATGTATAAGCAGCCATTTACCGTTAATTCTTTTCGGGAACAGTGCAGCATCCTTGTCCTCCGGCGGCATTACAGGTCCCAATCTCTCATAGCTTTCAAAATCCTTCGTTAAGGCCATTGAAACCAAGGGGCCGCCTTTTGAGTAGGCAGTATATACAACAGCATACTTCCTAAGCTCCTCCACCCAGGTAATCCTCGGGTCCTCAATACCCCATTCCTCCTCGGGATATCTCTCCGAATCAGGCTCGAGGGTGGGCTTTTCATCTATCACCCAATTGTTTATACCGTCATCGCTGACAGCCTTCGTTAGATGAGAAAATCCTCTCCTATCCTCAACCCTTGCCAGAAGCAGAACCTTGCCGTTATACATGGTTGCTGCAGGGTTAAATACTGTATTTGCAGCATAGGGCCAATCCTTTGATGAGAGAATTGGATTGCCGGGATTCCTTTTAAAAAGCTCCCTATAGGAATGCCTGTCAGAGCTGATAAGCTTTGTCTCAAACCTGTTTGTCATCAGCATTTCACTCCTCTGTACAACATCATCGTAATTGCGTTTTAAGTATTTCATGCGTTTTAATATTCCATAATCAAAAAAGCGCTTTAAAACCCCCTCTAGTTTTAAGATAAAATATCGATAACGAATTAACGCCATAAATATAAGTATCAAAAGTTAAAAGGAATATTAAAACGCTTTATTAGCACTCAACGCCATCGAGTGCTAATAATATTTTATTAAGTTCATTTTTTTCTGTCAAGATATTTTTAAAAAATTTTATAATTTTTTATGTCATTTTTTTTGCTAAGTTTGTTCTCCTTCAAAAATCACATAATAGAAGAAAAGATTTCACGAAATAAAATACTCGTTTTATGTACATACTGTATTCAGAGGTGATGTTATGACTTCACAATTTGAAGTTGACAAGTGGATAGATGAGTTAAAAAAGGATGCTAAGTTTAAAAGTCTTTGGGAATACTCTGAAAAATACGATAGCCCACAAATTGAAAAAATAAGAAGAAAACATATAAAAAAAAAATGGATAATCGGCTCTTCTCTGAATAAATGCTATTTTTTAACCATAGCAACTGATTTAGCTGGCTTTGGACATCTTGACTTAGCCAATTTTAATCATCTTTACAGCAAAATATATATATATTATAGGGAGGCTTTGGTGTAGTTATAAGATATGAAAGAAAGAGGTTATTCCATTAGAGAAATTGACTTTGCAGGAAAGGTATAGTGGTAAGGAGTTCAGTATTGTTGCTCCCGGAACAAGGCTTTCACAATTACCTTTTAAAGCTAAAAAGCTATATAAAAATCAACCTAAACAATTCATAAGGCCAGTTTCCAATGCTTTCGCAGCCCCAGTCCAGGTTCATTAAAGATAATGCATACCCCTATTCAAAATTTAAGATTTTTGAATAGGGGTATGCATTATCTTTAAAAAAAGACCTCAAACAAGAGCAAAACGAGCAAAATTTTGTTTAGAGATTGCCCATAAAACAACGAAAGCCACTGAAATCAGTGACTTTGCATTGTATTAAAAAGTTTGTTATTATTTGGTGGAGGCGAGGGGAATTGAACCCCTGTCCGAAACCACATCCACAAGAACTTCTCCGGGTGCATCCCTCATTTTAAAATTCCCTCACTGCAACGCCCAAGGGCAGGCTGTGCAATTTGGTAGCTTCATAAGTTCGGACCAACCTCAAAGCTTTGGCTGATCAGTTCTAGAGTTTAACCTTCCGACTCAAAAGGCCTGACTTAATGACGCCAGCTACCCAAGATGCAGGAACCCTGGACTGACGGGCTGCCATTAGGCAGCAGCTAAAGCGAAATTATCGTTTTTAGCGTTTATTTTTGTTTCTCGTTTTTTAAGAGGCCAACGAGAATCCTCTACCCGCTATCCAAGTCTCAACGATCCCGTCGAAACCATTACGCCCCCATATATAAAATTGTCAAGTTACCTGTTGCTTTCTTTCATCCTTCTGTCAATTTCTCTCATTGCGTCCTTCTTTGCTATGTCTTCCCTCTTGTCGTACAATTTCTTACCCTTGCCAAGCCCCAACTCAAGCTTTACCTTACCGTTTCTGAAGTATAATTCAATCGGAACTAAAGACATTCCTTTTTGCTGTATAGATCCTATAAGCTTGTTAATCTCATACCTATGCATCAAAAGTTTTCTATCTCTTAAGGGGTCCTTGTTAAATATATTGCCTTGTTCATAAGGACTTACATGCATACCAAAAATGAAGACCTCTTCACTCTTAATAATCGCATAGCTGTCCTTAATGCTAACCTTCCCCTGACGGATAGATTTCACTTCTGTGCCCGACAAAACAATTCCTGCCTCAAAAGTTTCCTCAATAAAATAGTCGTGTCTGGCTTTTTTGTTTTGTGCAATTGTCTTTTTAGCTTCCTTAGCCATCGAATTACACCCTGTCAAATTATTTCTTACGCGATAACTTAGATAAAAATAACCCTTCCAGAGAAAGGGCATCACTATCATATTTTTCTACCGCGTTTATTTATTATATCACTTTTATATTCTATGTCAAGTTTATAAAAAAAGTCAATAAATTGAAGCTTTCCTATAATAGTACCATAGTCCTAAAATAATAGGCACTAATTTACTATTGCTTTGGTGGCAAAAATGTAATAAGATATTATCTGAACCACAGCAATTCTTTTAAATTAATCCATTATTAGTCGAATATACCAGGATAGTTAATGTATGGTTAGTCATCATAATTTTTGCATGTTATCAAACTATTGAATTTAATTTACGAATTTATATATAATGTTTACTCCCCAATCTTACCCATTTTATATGGGTTCTTTTTTTATACTTTTTTAAGCCTTTCAAGAACTTCATAAGGTACAGACAGATTACCTCTTCCTTCCCCGATTTTTATATCAGGCTTAAATCTGCCATGAAAATCGCTTCCTCCTGTAGGAATTATATTATGCTTTATGGCAAGCCTCAAAAGGTTTCCTGTATCGTCACCTTTGTTTTCAACATAGTATGCTTCAATACCTTTAAGCCCTGCTTTTACTAATCTTGCAAGGAGTTCATCCAAATTTCCCAAAGTCAAATTAAGAAAAATAGGATGAGCAAGTGAAGGTATGCCTCCAGCCTGGATTATTGCACCGATACATTCCTCCGGTGTCAGCTTGTCTTTCTTGACAAAGGCAGGTTTCCCATCAGCAAGGTATTTTTCAAATGCTTCCTGAATGCTTTTAACGTATCCCTTCTTCATCAAAACACTTGCCATGTGCGGTCTTGCAACAATATTGCCTTTCGCCTCAGCTCGTACTTCTTCCATAGATATATCAAAACCCAGACTTCTTAGTTTTTCAACCATTTTGGGATTTCTCTCTGCTCTGTTCTCCTTAAGTTTTTCCAGGGTCGGCTCAATATTCTTGTATGTGTCGCCAAAGAAATACCCTAAGATGTGCATTTCGGGATTAAAATCAACGCTTGTTTCAACACCGGCAATAACCTCAATACCGATTCTGTTCCCTTCATCCAATGCTTCCTCGATGCCATCAATTGTATCATGGTCAGTCAGAGCTACGGCTGCTAATCCACTCTCTTTTGCATGTCTTACCAGTTCACGTGGACTCACACTTCCATCAGACGCAGTAGAATGTGTATGCAAATCTATACGTTTACCCATTTGTAAGCCTCCCTAAATTGTCTTACTAATCTCTTTGACACTTCGAAACACTTGACTTTATACCCTATTTCTCTATTCAAAACAAACCGGCGGAGGGAATTTACCTGCATAAGCCATCTCCAAAACTTTACTAAGTATCCTTAAAGAACTGCAGGCTTCTTCAGTTGTAATAATCCCCTTTTCAATAGCATCAGCAACCTCATCCGCATCCAATACAATTACTGAACCATCGGGCATTATTTTGACATCCAGCAGCAGATCAGTTAATGTGTATTTATCCAATTCTTCATCATAATCTACATTTATAATATCACAATACCAATATTTAAATTCCCCGGATGGTCCTAAAAATTTACTTACTTTATAACCTTCCTTAAGAAAGGTATAAGACATACCTCCGGAAATATCCGAACGGCTTTTAATTGGCTTCCAGTTGGTTATTAATAAATCATCGCTTCTTGATATTAGCTCATCTCCTGATATATCAACCGTTTCAAAAGGAATATATCTTTTTCTTAATACTGTAGGTTTCCTCATATTTGTCTCCATTTTAAAATTTTTTTGTATAAAAAAGCAAACAGTGAACGCCTTTATTTTTAATCATTATATATCACCAAATACTTTTTTGAAACATAAATTTACCAGGATAATATTTCCCATGTTCTTCCACTGCAAGGCTTATAGTGTTATAATGATGTAGATTTCCGTATGTTCTAAATTGATCTTACTGTCTAAAGACCTTAATTATATAGTTCTAACCATTTCTTGTTGGGAGGAGAAAGTTTTGAATTCAAAAAGAACCTGTAGTAATTGTCTTAAAGGTACAGCAATTACTATCAATAACGATATACTATGTATTGAAAAGGGAGTAGTATCAGAAGACTATGTGTGTGCTAAACATAGGTTTATGCCTGCGCTTAAATCTCTAAAGCGAAGAATAAGCAATTGCTTGGATTGCGAAAATTTCATTGTCTTTGATACAAGCAACTTAGACGAAAGAGCTAATGGTATATGTCAGCTCTTTACAGTAAGAAAATATGACGGCAGAAAGAAAAATGCTTGCTCCAAATTTGCCAAGCGGGTTAAACGTGAAGTATCATGAGACCATGATGGTAAAAAATAATTCCTTTAAACTATAATGCTTATATAGAAAAAAACCGATAAAAAAATAAAGTATTTATTTTATAATCCCGAAAAGATAGGCATGGTGGTTTAAAGTGAGAGTTAGTGATATTTTCAGTACAAAACTAAATGAAATACAGAGCAGGGTCCCAATAAAAATGAAGACCTTAAGTTCAACTACAGCGTCTTTTCAGCATGTTTTAAACAACGCTGAAACTTCAGTTAATGATCTCAATGCGGTAGAAGCACCTACTAAAAAATCTGCAAGAACCATTTCCGATGCTGTGGATAAATTCGGAAACGATAGAACCAGCGATGTAGCAAGAGCGAAAAACTCAAGAGAAGTAAGTACAGCATATATACCTGAAAGTAAGTCCGAACAGATGGAAATTATAAACTCAAGCATTGAAAGGGCCTCACAAAAGTATGGAGTAGATGCAAATCTGATTCGTGCTATTATAAAACAGGAATCGAGCTTTAATCCAAAATCGCTGTCACATTCCGGAGCCCAGGGCTTAATGCAGTTAATGCCCGGAACGGCTGATGCCCTTGGTGTTACAGACCCATGGGATATTGATCAGAATATTGATGGCGGCACCCAATATATTAGAGACCAGCTGAATGCTTTTGACGGAAATATAAAGCTTGCTCTTGCAGCCTATAACGCAGGACCTGGCAGTGTAAGGAAATATAACGGTATTCCGCCTTATAACGAAACACAAGACTATGTAAAAAAAGTTACTGGTTACTACGATATATATAAAAGTTCACAATAAAGGCAAATGAAAACCTCAAAAGCATTTACATCTTAAAATTTAACATATTGCTTAAAACCTAAGGGTTCTGGATAAAAACAGGGCTTATATTTGTCTATCAATGTCTATAAACATTTCATAAACTCGCTGTTCAATACCTTTACAAGATTCCCCAAATCATTTTGCTTAATGACATCCCATCCAATCCAGTTAAAAACTGCGCTTTCTGGTATATTATTATCTACATCAGGATGCATTGTTGGAAAACTGGCAGCTGCACTAATCCGTCCAACTTCAGGACCTGTAAAAAACTCTGTAACCTGTTTCAATTGTTCTGCTTTATCAGCTTTTACAAGCATTGTAACAGGGCTTATAATTGCACCGTCTAAAGGCCAGATCACCTCAACATTTTCCTTATTCTTTATCATTTTTGTGTAAAAATAAGGCATAATGCTGATTGTTGGCGAATCTTGACTTCCACTTCCAGCCATTTTAGCCATTTGTGCCGGATGCCACCCGTATTTTACTGATTTGCCGAACTTTTTTATGCCCTCAATTCCAAAGTATTTATATATTGTTAGTAATGTTGTCTCACAGAAAAAATTATTCTGCCCACGGATAGCGATTTTCTTTTCAAACTGTGGACTGAGCAAATCTCCCCACTCTCTAGGCATCGAATTATTTCCTAAACTAAGCTTATCAACTACCATAACAAGGAGGTTCATGGATATAATCGTATAATTTCCTTTAGGGTCTTTGATACCGATTTTGCCCAGACGTTCATTAGGGGCATATTGTGCTGCATCTACAAACAAACCTCTATCAATGAACTTTTCAACAAAGCTATTATAATAAAAGCTGTTTATACCTGGGGAAATTACAATATCTGGTATTTCACCAATATTAGAAAATTGATCTACATACGTATAATAAGAAAGCTGATTATTCGCATTTCCCTCAATCAAATAATTAAGCTTAACCTTTTGATCCAATTTACTTTCTCCGATAAATCTATTGAAAGCCTCCTCAATTGGCAACTTTAAAGGACATGGCAATAGAGCAAGCATATTCAACTTATCATTTATGCTAAATTGATGGTACTTAGAATCTCTTAAATCAGAACTGATTTTATCTTCCAGTAGTTTAAGAAAGCCTTTTTCATCAATTTTCCTTGCCTTAAGGATTGTCTTGAGCTTAACGAATTCACCTATTTCCATAAAAGCATCGCTGTCAGCAAAATCATCAAATCCGTTTGCTAAAAAAACTTCCATCGTGCCAGGATAATGCTTAAAAACATCACTTAGAAAAATATCCGAATTTAGTTTATTCATACAATCACCCACTGTCATTTTCATAATTTTTGTCAATTAAGGGTCAGTTCTAATTGATTAGCGGAATACAAGCTTTTATGATATTGCCCTTCGAATCTTCTGTACTTGTTATTCTTACCTTTATTCCATATGCTGATTTCAGGTTTTCCTCAGTAACAACATCATCTACATTTCCGATTCGAAAAACATTATCTCTCTGCATTAGTGCCACCTTAGTTGAACACAAAAAAACATGGTTTGGAAAATGTGACGTCATTATAACACCTATCCCCTTTTTTGAAAGTCTGTTTATTTGCTCTAGTACCCTTATCTGATTGCCAAAATCCAGATATGAAGTCGGCTCATCCATAATAAGAATCCTGGGCTGTTGTGTCATAGCTCGAGCAATCAAAACAAGCTGCCTTTCTCCCCCACTGATTTCAGTATAAATCCGATCTCTCAAAAAGGAGATTCCAAGTGATTCCAGTGCCTCCTCTGCAATTTTATAATCGTCATAGGAGGGAGAAGCAAACACCCCCATATGAGCAGTTCTCCCCATTACAACTACGTCTAGTACTGAAAATGGGAATGGTGGAGTATGTGCCTGGGGAACATAAGCAACCACCTTGGCAATCTCCTTTTTAGGGAGTTTCAATATATTTTCACCATCAATAAGTATTTCACCGCCTAGCAACCTCAAAAAACCCAATATACTCTTAAAGAAAGTTGTCTTTCCTACACCGTTAGGCCCTAGCAAACACAATATTTCACCTGTCTCAACAGTCAGTGAAATGTTTTCAATAACCTTTTTTGTACCATAGCCGCATACTGCATCCATGACTTCCAATATCATATCCATCCCCTCTTTCCCTTTATAAGCAGATAAATAAAAAACGGTGCCCCAATTATTGACGTAAGTATACCGAGTGGGATCTCTAAAGCTAAAAGACTTCGTGCCACATCATCTACAAGGAGTAAAAATGTACTGCCAATAAGAAATGAAGCCGGAAGCATAACCTTGTAATTTGGTCCTACCAGCATCCTGGCAAAATGAGGTATTATAAGTCCCACCCATCCTATCATACCGCTTACTGATACTGAAGCTGCAGTCAACAATGTAGAGCAAACAATAATTATAATTCTGACCCTGCCAGTGTCAATTCCCATTGCTTTTGCTTCCTCATCCCCGAAGGATAAAACATTTAATTTCCATCTCATAAGAAATAGAGGAACCGCTCCTAATATAATAGGGATAAGAATTACCCAAACATCTTTCATGCTTATCGAGGTTAGGCCTCCCATCAGCCAGAATGTTATTGCAGGAAGTTTGCTGTATGGATCTGCCAGATATTTCGTTATTGATATAAAAGATGAAAACAAATTAGACACTACCATTCCCGTGAGCACCAACACTAAAACTGCATTGTTTCCTTTACCAATGATTGTGCTGATTATAAATGTCAGAGCAACTGCACCAAGTCCGAATAAAAATGAAGAAATCTGTATTCCACAAATACCAAAGTTCATCAGAATGCCCATAGCAGCTCCAAAGCCAGCTCCTGCAGATGCCCCCAGAATGTCGGGAGATACCATAGGATTTTTAAATAGTCCCTGGTAAGAAGCACCTGACATAGAAAGCGCACCTCCTACCAGCATAGCAACCAGTATCCTTGGAATCCTTACTTTAAAAATTACTGTTTCTGTTGCTGCCGTACATGTAGTCCCTAGTCCAAATATTTTTGATATAAGTACTTTCAATATTTCAGATAATGAAATTCCATATCTGCCAAGGCTGAAAGACATCAAAAATGCTGCAAGTAACAGTATAAACAGTATGAATATTATATAATTCTTGCTTCTGTCATTATTTATAGTAAAGCTGTTCTCTTTTATATTTCTTCTTATACCAAATTTATTTACCGATTCCATACCAACACCTCCCACATTTAAAGTATTATAAATATTATTATTTTCCTCCTGCTTCCTTGAGCAGTTCATTAACCTCTTCGTCTGTAAGCTTTTTATGATAAAACTTATCATAAAATTCCTTTACTTCTTCTTCAATATTTAAGTTTACGTATTCCGGATACAATAGATGTGCCAACCACTTTACACCTATAATGCGATTTACTGACGGCGGACGGTCAAACCAGTCAAAAGGCTTGTTTGGAATAGCATAGACCTTTTTGTTTTTTACTGCACTAATGCTCATCCACTCAGCAGTTTTATAAATGTCCTTAAAAAATCCTTCCTTTGCATCCTTATCATAACCAACAATAATGACCTCAGGGTTCCACTTCAGCAGTTGTTCCAAAGATACGGCCGACCTACCGAACCCACCTTGTTTTTTAACATCCGCAACATTTTTCCCGCCTATGAAATCAAGCACCTCTGTATGGAAAGAGCCGCTAGGATCAGTTTCAAGTCCTTTTGGACCTTCTGCATAATATACCTTCACTCGCTTTTCATCAGGTATTTTTGCCGTCAGCGACCCGATCTCAGCTATCGTTTTCCCGCAGTAATCTCCAAGTTCTTTTGCCTTTTCCTCTTCACCGATTATATCTCCCATAGATTTATAAAGTTTATCAAGCTTAGTAAGAGGACCATCAAGCATAACTACAGGAATTCCCGTTTGTTCCTGAATTTTTTCTGCCAGCTCTTTTTGTGAATCTTCAATAGTTCCCACTGAAAAAATAACGTCCGGATGCACACGTATAATTTCTTCTACATTTCCTGTTCCGTTCTTGCCTGACCATACTCCTAAAATCGGCAAATCAAAGTATTTTGGGGCTATAAACTGTTTATCGGAGTCGGATAGTGCATATCCCCATCCTGCAAGCTTACCAGGATTCAAGGTATAAAGCATGATCATACCAATCTGACTTGTAGCATATGCTGTCTTAATTTGAGAAGGAATTTCCACTGTACGTCCCGACTCGTCCGTAATCTTTCTTGTACTTGCTTTTTCTTTATTATCTTCCCCCATTGACGAGGCCATTTTATCAATTTTCTCTGTTACTTTGGGTAAGCCCTGGCCGTTTTTATCCCCTTCAGCTGCTTTACATCCTGTAAATATAAAAGATATTATTACTAAAAAAATTGCTATTCTAAAATTTATTTTAGCCTTCATAACTACACCTTCCTTTCTCAATTTCAAAAAGTTTTCTTATATCAAATTCAATCTTTTCACCACCCCGGAGCATATTCCGAAGCTTCAGCATTGTCGTATCCAAATGCTGTAATAATCCAAGGTTCTCACGCTCGATATCACTAGTTTCTATGACTTTACTCAAGCCTCCGTTTTTTATTACAATTCTCTTATCTCCCATCAACGCTAGTATCGGATCATGAGTAGCCATCAGCACTATTTTTTCCTTTCTCACCAGAAGCTCTAAAGCTTTTTTACGGTCCACACCAGCGTTTTCAATTTCATCAATCAATACTATGGGTGAACTACTAAGAAGTGCCGTATCTGCAATCATTAATGCTCTAGATTGTCCCCCGCTTAATGCTGTAACTGCAGTGTCCATAGTAAATTTCTCCCCCGCAAGTTCATTTGCACACTGTGCAATATCCTTGACAACCTGGTCAATATTTGCTGCCATACGGCTTTCGGCATGCATGGCTATAAAATCGCCCACAGTCAAATCCATAATGAAGTTCATATTCTGAGATAATTGTGCCACAAGTTTATGTTCTACAGAGAAGCGCTTATCATGAGCAGGAGCTTTTCCATTTATAAGGATCTGTCTTCCAGTCGGCGTATCTCTTTGGGCAAGACATTCTATATCTGCCAGGAGCCTGCTTTTCCCAGATCCTGTAGGCCCAACGATGCAAATCACCTCTCCAGGCTTCATAGTCAAAATAATATTTTCAGCTTCACCGGATTTATTATGACCTCCAATAACTGATATCTCTTCTATTGAAAAGCTTGTTTTAAGTCTTAATTCATTCATTTTTTTCATAAATGAAATAAAGTAATTTGTAATTTGCTCTCTTTCCATTCCACAGTCTTCAATTAAGCTATCGTCTAAAGTGTTTAAAAAATCTTCAATTGTGTACTCAGCATTAAAATTTCTTAGTCCTATTGATGTAAAAAAATCCTCAGCATAGGAATGCTCCCTTAATATTTCACATAGTGCTGTAGATAAAATATATTCCTTCACAATACCACATCCTTAAAAGTCCATCTTTTTCAAATTACCAGTCTGGTAATCTTCCCCTATTTTAGTCTCTCCAAGGCAATATGAGCACAATGCTGCCGGCATTGAAAACCTCAATCGCTTTCCTTCGAGATTTGAAATATTTGAAGCCCCTTTGAGCTTCATGCCAAGATCAAAAGCTCCCTGACCGGTTATACCGTTTACAAAAGTAATAAACGCCTTAGGATTTGCCTGTTTTACCTTAAAACAAAACACTTCTCTCTCAGCCTGAGATACAATATCCCCTTTTGTAATTACCACTATGTCTGAAAGTTTCAGCATAGGGCCAATCTTTTTCGGAGTATTCACCCCTGAAAGGCAATCAATTACACATACCGCCAATACGTCTTTAATATGTGGTGAACATCGATTGCACAAACCTGCACTTTCACTTATAAGCAAATCAATTCCCTGACTTTTACCCCATTCTACGCAATCTTCAATATTGCTTATAAAGAAATGGTCCGGGCACAAGTTCCCAGACAAACCTACTTTGACATTAACTCCAGCCTTCATGTATAATTGGTCGTCATATGTTGAAAGGCAATCAAACTTAACAATTCCTATCTTATAACTCTCATCCCTTAAGGTTTCCAAGGTTTTTAAAATTACAGATGTTTTACCGGATGATGGAGGACCTGATACTGTAACTAATCTCATATTACCATCTCCTCATTTTGGAACTTCCTTTCATAGCTCTTCTTAAAGACATTCATAACATGTTCCATACGTTCATGTAGTGAGCAAGACCTTATATAATCCCATCCCAGCCATTTAAATTTTGCACCTCTAGGAAGGTTGTTATCAACTTCTATATTTAATGCCGGAAAATAATTGTTTGCTGATTTTTGTCCGTATTCATATCCTGTAAGAAAGTCAACAAATGGTTGGTATTTTGGAAGTGCTCCATCCTTAACCAGAATATAGTATACGGCTGTCATTGCACCATCTAGAGGCCAAACAACTTGGGTTGTCTCTGTCCTTGGACAAGACTTTGCGAACATCCATGGAATTACATAAATTGCAGCACCTTCTTTACTGTTTGTACCCGCAAGCTTTGCCATCTCTGATGCATGGCAGCCCCTCTTTATATTGTTGGAAAGTTTTATAACTCCCTCATCACCAAGCTCTTTATATATATAAAGAAATATATCTTCATGGAAATCCCCATGCGATGCTCCCACTATAATATTGTTTTCGTATAAAGGATTCAGAAGATCCTTCCACTCTTTAGGTATTGGTAAGTTTCCAAGTTTTTTCGTATCTATCAGCATTACTATTGGAGCTACAGAGTATACCGTGTACCAACCTTTAGGATCAATAAATCCTGCATCCACAAACTCCTGCTGAATTTGTCTATTATCTACAGCTTTAAAGTATCCCTTTTCTACAAACTTCTCATAAAACTCTTGTCTAAAAAAGTCTCCAAACCCCACGCTTGCTATAACCCCCGGAAGTTCATCAATGTCTTCTGCTTTCCATAAGTCCTCATATGGATCTACATTTCCACATCCTGAAGGTATGTAGTATTTAAAATCCTTCTCTCCGGTATCTTCGATATAACCTTTCAATACTTTTTCAAAGGTTTCTTTGAAGGTAATCTTTAAAGGACAATATGTATACCCGACAAAGTTTAATTTCTCATGTACTTCCTCAACATATTGAAAACCCAAGTCTTTTTCTCCCACCATCTCTTCAATCTGCTTTATAAAAAGCTCAGCGTTAATTCCTTTAATTGCAAGCACAGTCTTTAACATGGAATCCTCGCCAACTTCTTCTATAAGTTCCTCCTTTTTTGTTGCATCAAATCCATTAGCATAAAAAACAGAAATTGTTTCAGGATATTTGTCCACAATATCTTTTATCTTCGTATAAATATTGATCATCATTCTTCACCTCATCCCTATTTATTAAATTTATGCTCATGTATCAAACAGGCAATTTATAAAGGTTTTGCACACCTCAGCACGCCTATTTTTAATTACTCTCTTTTTGAAAAACAACCCATATTCCTTTTTCATCATCCATTATTTCAAAACTTAAAATTCCTATTTGATTCATTATTTGTTCAAAAAGTTCTCTAGTAGTACCTCCAACGAATTTTTGCCTACTTTTAGGCCATTCACTGTCCACCTGTTTCATTTTTATATCAATCTGCTCTTTAAGCTCTTGATTTCCAAATCCACCCCCGATATATGCCATTCCACCCTTTGCAAGAACCCGGTATATTTCTTCAAAACCTTTTTTCTTATCTTCCCAAAACCATACCGAACCTCTGCTGATACACAAATCAATAACACCTTCTCTAAATGGCATATCCTGTACATCACCTAATACAGTTGAAGTCCGGCTAGCAATTCCCCAGTCATTTGCCCTTTCAACAGCTATATTCAAAGCATCCTCCTGTTTATCCAGAAGGATAACATTCATGTTGGTAATCTGTGCAAGTGAGAGCCCTAAATGCCCGCCGCCACTGCCTATATCAAGACATGTACCTGATTTAATTCCTGTTTTTTCAACAATTTGTTGGGCTATGACCGGGTATATCGGAAAAAATGTCCCATCTGCAATTTCATCAAATTCATATGCCTTACTTTTAGTAGTTTTCATTTCAATCCCTCCCTCATATCTGATTTTTTAGAAATAAAGCTCCAGGCCTTCGAGTCCCTCCTCCTTTTCCTCTTTCAATTCGTTCGAATGACACTGAATAAAAAAAGATGCGACTACAACATTTGCATAGAAATGCTATAACCCCATCTTTGAGATTTGCTTATGCATGCTGACCTAATTACAACATAGCGTATGTGGACACAGCATGACATAAATCAAACTTTTTATATTACCTAGTTATGTTTTGTTACGTTTTATTACGTTTCATTATATATTCTTCAAAACAAAAAATCAATACCAAATGATTAATTTTTTTAAATAACTTTCATTTTGTTCTTGATGTCAAATAACATTCATTACAGAATGCTTTATAAGAGCTAATTCCCCAAATCCTAATACAACCCAAATTAACTTTTTTTGCAACTCTCATTACAATAAGTTGCATTTTAAAGTATTCTTTTTATTTGCTTTTGTGCAAACATGAAGTTATAATATATACATTACAGTAACAAAACTTATTGTTACCTTTTTATATGTTACATATTGTTTTATAATATTTTGACCATGCTAAAGGAGAGTTTCCATGAGTGATAATTCAGCTTTAACCCCACAGGAAGTTGCAGATATTTTAAAAATCGCAAAAAATACTGTATATGAGCTAATTAAACGTGGAGAATTGAACTCATATAGAGTAGGAAGAAAAGTGAGAGTTGATTCTAAAGATGTTGAGGAATATAAAAATAAAACAAAAAGTTTAAAAAGCAACACTCAGCAAACCACTATTGTCAAGGATCAATGGCGGACTCCCTTTTCAAGCGAAGAACTACCCAAAAGCAGCAGTTTTGTAATATGCGGTCAGGACATCATGCTAGATATACTCTCCCGATACCTTCAAATGCACCCAAATGGTGTGCAAACCTTACGCTCCTATGTAGGAAGCTATAACGGGCTTTATAACTTATATCTTGGGAATGTGCAAATGGCAACCGCTCATTTATGGGATGGGGATACAGGGCAATACAACATTCCTTTTGTACGCAGAATGCTTCCAGGTACTTCATCAGTAATCATTCACCTTGCATGCCGCCTTCAGGGCTTTTATGTTTTGAAAGGCAACCCTAAGGGCATAACTGGTTGGGAAGATATGAAAAGAAAAGATATAACAATAATAAACCGTGAGAAGGGAAGCGGCACGAGAGTCCTTTTAGATGAACATTTAAGATTACTAGGAATATCCTCTAAAAATATTAAAGGATATGAACGCGAAAGCACTTCTCATCTTGCTATTGCCAGCACTGTTGCTCGTGGTGGTGCAGATATTGGTATTGGCAACGAAAAATCATGTATGCAAGTAAATGGAATTGAATTTATACCACTTCAGACAGAAAGGTATGAACTCGTAATTAAGAAGGAAGATATACAAAGCCCTCCATTCCAAGCGGTTCTTGAAATCCTCCGTTCTCAGGAATTCAGAATGGAACTTGAAGGAATAGGCGGGTACGACCTCTCAGAAATCGGCAAAATCATTGCCGAAACTTAGCCTGCTTTGTTGTTCCCTATTTTTTATGTACTTGGCATAACAAAAATTTTACATTATGCAGTTTTTCAAATCCCCCCATCTTAGGGAGTATCAACCGGAATACCAAGTTCTGCCTCAATTTCTCCTATGCTTCTTCCTACAAGGTCTCTTCCCCTATAGTCAAACATAATCGGAGGAAGCATTATCAAATCAGGCCTACCCTTTTCGTTTATATACTTTTCTGCACTACTTATAATATCCTCTACTGTAAGTAGACCTGCACACTTTATCGTTCCTCTAAAAAAGACATTATTTGCTTCTACAATGTCATACATAAATGTAAATCCACTTATCTCAAAAAGGCCCTTTAAAACGTTATATGCAAGCTGTGATGTTATAAAAAGCACTTTATCTGCTCCATGTCTTTGCACAACTCTGCCAATTCTATCAGCTTCGTCCGGATCTATGTCATACAACATGATAAAACCTGGAGATGAATTTTTCTCCTTTTTAATCCTCACTTTAATTCTTCTATCATCCCTGATGATATCCAGTTCAGGATCCTTTAGCCTGAAAGCTTTATTAAAAGCCTCAACTCTTGTAGCAACACGAGCATTCTCTATTCTTTCTATTATATCTCCTTCTAATATGCCAGCATCAAAAGCTGGTGAATTTTCCACAACACCTGCAATCCTAGCTTTCAGATCATAAATATAAGAAGGTTCAATAATTATTGGTATCCGGTATTTAGGCTTAAGCTTTGCAGAGTAATCAGCGACCTCATTATACAATTTGTCCAATTCAAAGTTCTTATCTGTCAGATAAGTATATCCCGGCAAAAATAGTCTTATTGACCCGGCACCATTTCTATCTAGAAAAGCAACCATTTCTTCAAGGTCTTCATAATTCATAAAATTCGGGTCAAAAACGGCACTGGCACTATAATTAATCCGCCCTTCCAGTAAAGCTAATTTTTCCTTTATATTATCCTGCTTTTTAAGACCAAGTATTGCCATTCTCTTTTTTTCCGAGATACAATTCACAGAGACATTGAGTTCTATGTTCTTGAGTTCTTGTAGCCTTTCTACCAGATTCTCGTCCAGCAATATCCCATTTGTAGTTACCTGTATAGGCGTTTTTTTATACTTTCTTCTTACCGTTTCCACAACATCTATAAAATCCTTATGAAGAAGCGGTTCACCTTCCACAATTCTGGTTGCCGATTCTCCTATAATTATTTTCCTATCCGGGGATAAGAATTCGATAATCTCTTCAAAATCAGCAAGGCTAAGCTTATCAAGTCTATAAACCTCAACTCCTTCCGGATTCTGCTTATGACTGCAAAAAACACAGGAAGTGTTGCAGGCAGAAATAACAGGAAGAATATTGGTTCTATACACAGTATTTATAATATAATCCTTTGGCGCAAGTTTCATAATTCACCTTTCTGTAATTATTTAACATCCGGTTTACAAAAAACTAACTTTTGCTTAAATTACTTTTGTGTATAATTAACTTTTTGTCATACTTGTACACATTTTAATCCACAATATCCACAACATTATCCACAGTTTCAAGCTTATGTGACATCAGGGTTTTGCGATTATTTCCACATTATTCACACTACAAGTTTCAACAACATTGGGTATAATTCGTCAAAATTTTCATAGGACTTTTGTCCTATGAAAAAATAATTTTGTAACATAAAATTACGTCAACAAAGATCTACCAGTATTTTGTAATTTCTATATTTTTGTTTTGAAATTATTGGTACCACAGGCTTTCAAGATTTTCCATTTCCATTATCTTACTATAACGCCAGTCCTACTTTTCTCAGCTCGTAGGCATTTTTCCCTACGCAAAAAGCTCATCAATCTTTGCATAATTTTCCATATTTATTGTCGTATATTTCCATTATTTTATGGGTAGATTAAAAGGTTGGGAAATAGTCACAGGCTGTGGATAATTATTAGTTATCCACAGCCTTTGTGTTTATCTTCTTTCTCCAAGTTTAAGTCCAGGTATGGCATTTAAATACAGGTCCGACACGTTACCTCTTTCGAATTCATAATATGCGGCACAAGCTATCATAGCCGCATTGTCAGTACACAATATAGGACTTGGATAGAATACCTCGAGACCGTCCTTTGCCGCCCTTTCCATAAGTTCATTTCTAAGCAGTGAATTAGCCGCCACACCGCCTGCCAAGGCAACTTTTGGGGATTTTACCTTTTTAGCTGCAGCTATAAGATTTGTAACCAATACATCCACAACTGCCGACTGGAAACTTGCACAAACATCTTCCACCTTATACTTTTCGCCTTTTTGTTCAGTACTGTTTAAATAATTCAATACCGCAGTTTTAATACCACTAAAGCTAAAATCAAAACAGCCTTTCTCAAAATGAACCCTCGGGAAATCAATTGCTTTGGGATTTCCTTCCCTGGCTGATTTATCAATCAACGGACCACCAGGGTAACCAAGGCCCACTGCTCTTGCGACCTTATCAAAAGCCTCGCCCGCAGCATCATCTCTTGTTCTCCCTAAAATCTCAAACCTGTCATAATCTCCAACATATACAATATGGCTGTGGCCTCCTGATGCAACAAGACATACAAAAGGCGGCTCCAACTCCTTATGTTGTATATAATTCGCCGCAATATGGCCTTCTATATGGTGAACTCCCACCAATGGCTTGTCCCACGCAAAAGCCATAGCCTTAGCTGCTGAAAGTCCGACAAGCAGCGCCCCGACAAGCCCCGGACCATATGTAACTCCTACAGCATCTATAGCATCCGGCGTTATCCCTGCCTCTTCAAGAGCCTGGTTAATTACAGGTACAACCAACTCTACATGCTTTCTCGATGCAATCTCCGGCACTACCCCTCCATATTTCTGATGAAGGTCTACCTGTGAGGAAATAACATTTGATAAGACTTCACGACCGTTTCTTACTACTGATGCTGAAGTCTCATCACAACTTGACTCAATTCCAAGAATAATTTTATCTATCAATTCAACACCTGCTTATCTTTTAATTTTTATTCCACCCTTGGGCTTTTATTTTTACTTTCGAGGCCCTTAGAAGAATATACGTGTGAAATATTGATCTACTATTATTAGTCCTCCAACAACAAAAACATAATATGAAAAATATTTTAAGCTTGCCTTTGTAAATATTTTAAGCATAATCTTTATTGCAAAATACCCTGATATTCCGGCTGCCAACATTCCTGCCAGTAAAGGAACTAAATCTATTCGGATTCTTCCGTACTCCACCATGTCCAGTCCTTCTAACACCACAGAGCCTAATATTGCCGGTATGGACATAAGGAAGGAAAACTTTATTGCAAACTCACGGTTTAATCCTCTGAACAGCGCACCTGCAAGAGTTAAACCAGAACGTGAAATCGCAGGCATTATTGCAATTCCCTGAGCAACTCCGATAACACACGCATCTACGTAATTCATTGTTTCAAGCTTCTTATCGTTTTTCTTTTCTTTATTCTTCTCTTCAACATACAAAAGTATAAGCCCACTGATTATGAATTCAATACCTAACGTAGCCCCTGTATCAAAAAGCAGTAGAAATAAATCTTTAAAAATTACAGCAATTATTACGGTAGGTATAGTACCCACAACAACAAGCAACGTAAGCTTGCTAAAAGGCCTTTTTACCATTTCCAAAACATCTTCCCATAAAACTGCAACTACTGCTATAAGGGTAGCCAGGTGGACAGCAACTTCAAATGTTATTGAACCTTGGCTAAGTCCAAACAAACTTTGAAACAGGCTTAAATGCCCCGAACTGCTTATTGGTAAAAACTCAGTCAATCCTTGTATTATTCCCAATATTATTGCCTGTAACAAATTCATATTATCGCTCTCCTCATATAAAATCACTATTATATTGAAAGCTATATTAATTTAAACAAATTATAGCATATCACAAATATTCTATTTCGAGAAGGTATGATAATATACTAAACATTTAAAAAATTTTATGTATCTTGTGCTTTCGTTCATACGCTATATCTTCCGAATAAATTTTGAAGTAGGATTTGAAACAATCTGCTATTGCCTTTGAATGGACTTATTTTTGTAGGTGTCTTTTCTCCTTTTGGATAAGCACGTGTTACCGGAACTTCCCTTACCTTCATACCAAGCTGACTCGCCCTTACTGACAAATACGCGAGCAATTCATAGGTCATAAACACCTCCCTGAATGGCTGTACCTGCGGATGCTCAATATATCTTCTCGAATGTGCCCGGTACGCATTGGTGGTATCAGTAAACCAATGCCTCGCAGTTAGGGAAATTATAGGAGCATGGATAAACCGTACAGCTATATATCTTGATATAGGCGTATTAATTGCCTGGCCACCTTTTATAAAACGTGAACCCTGAATAAAATCATAACCTTCGTCCAATTTCTCAATAAATTTAGATACATCCTCAATGCTATCTTTGTTGTTACCATCAATGGTTATAAAACCATCATAGCCACGCTGAAGTGCCCACCAGAAACCCATACGAAGCTGTGCACCCTGTTTCCCAATATCACGCTTTGTCAACAGTGTATTGACACCCAGGGATTTCAGCAGAGTACTTTCAGTACATCCGTCCTTAGAACCACCATCACAGATAACAATATCACAGAGCTTGTTCACACCATATTTCTGCGCTGTTTCAAGCTCTTTCTTTATACGTTCACCTTCGTTGATAATCGGTATGAGCAAACAGTATTTTGTTGATTTAGATCCAAATTCTTCGCACTCGAAGCGCGGTACCCCTTTTATGCATTCATATATCAAGCCATCACCTCATTATAGTATAGGTGTTTGCAGCAAAACGAACAATTTCCCGGATAGATCTGCTTCTTGCATATCCTCCGAAACATTGTTCGATATTTAATGCATCCTTCTGAAACGCGCTAATTATAGCATAAATCACCTATGATTACAATAGCTGTAATAGCAAGCGATGTCTCTCCGCCAGAATTTTTTATAAACATTCTTGTCTAAACTCAATAGAAAATTATATATTTATGCCAAGAGTTTTCATGCTCCGGAAGCACTTAATATATTAACAGGCTTGCCCTGTATAGATATATTTTCAGCTTCTCCCTTTTCTTTTTTGCCAAATACTATATCTGTAACTTCAAATATATCCTCAACAGGAATTACTTCGATGTCCATGGTTTCAAACATCTCCTGCCAATTATCCTTAGCTATTATAACTTTCTTAATACCTGCCTGGCACGCAGCTTCAACCTTTGCAACCACTCCACCTACGGGTTTTACTTTTCCCCTTATGGATATTTCTCCTGTCATTGCAATCTCACTGCTTATCGGGAGATTGTTAATTGCAGAGTATACAGCTGTGGCAATTGCAATTCCCGCTGAAGGCCCATCAATAGGTACTCCTCCTGGGAAATTCAAATGTATGTCATAGTCTTTGTAATCAATATCAAAAATCCTTTTCAAAACTGTTAATACGTTTTCAACAGAGCCTTTTGCAGTGCTTGTTCTCTTGAGCTTATGTCCTTTGCCATCCATCTCTTCCTCTTCAATGATTCCTGTAACTTTCAAAGTACCTTTTCCCTTAAAGACCTTAGTTGCTGCTACTTCAATATCTAAAACCATACCCGTACAGCTTCCGAATACCGCCAGGCCGTTAATACAGCCTACCTGTTCTCCTTTATCAACTTTCTTATCAATACGTGGGTTATACTTTCCAAATTCAATTACCCACTCAATATCCGTCCTCTTTATTAACCCTCTATCCTCAACGAGGGCTACACCGCCAGCAATCTGAACTATGTTTACAGCATCCCTGCCACTTTGTGCATATTTGGCTATTAACTCATCTCCGCCATCCTCTAAAATGAATCCTCCCTTTTGAGCGGCATTTTTTGCTATCTCTCTTACTTCTCCTGCCATAAGAGGTCTAAAGTATATTTCAACACATCTGGATCTTATTGCCGCAGGTATCTCATCTGCTGTTCTTGTAGTAGCGCCTACAAGTCTAAAATCGGCAGGTAAACCTTTCTGAAATATCTCATGTATATGAGAGGGGATATTCTTATCCTCCGAACTATAATAAGCACTCTCGAGAAAAACTCTTCTGTCTTCCAGCACTTTAAGGAGTTTATTCATTTGTATTGGATGAAGTTCGCCTATTTCATCCAAAAACAAAATTCCTCCATGGGCTTTCGTAGCAGCACCAGGTTTTGGCTGTGGAATACCAGCTACACCATACGCCCCAGCTCCCTGGTATATTGGGTCGTGTACCGAACCAATCAGCGGGTCAGCTATTCCTCTTTCATCAAACCGAAGTGTAGTTGCATCTACTTCTACAAATTTTGCTTCCTTTTTAAAGGGCGAACTATCGTTTTGTTTTGCCTCATCCAAAATAACTCTTGCAGCTGCAGTTTTACCCACTCCAGGAGGGCCATATATCAGTACATGTTGGGGATTAGGACCGCATAAAGCAGCACGAAGTGCTTTAAGCCCCTGTTCCTGCCCAACTATCTCCTTTAACGTTGAAGGTCTTGTCCTCTCTGATAATGGTTCCGAAAGTTTAATCTCCCGGAGTTTTCTGAGTTTATCCATCTCTTTCTTTGACTCTTTCTCAATGGCACTCTTGTTTCCCTGCTGCGATTTGAGCAGATTTAAAAAGTAAATTCCTATTATGATTGAGAAGAATAACTGTATTATAAAGAGAGTGCTTGTAAGCATTTTATATCCTCCTAAGATGAATTTATTTGCATGCATACCCAATGCCTGTTTATAATAAAGCTCAATACAATCAGGCCAAAAAAACCTTTAAATATATTATTTACCTTGTCAGCTATTTTATCCTGACATTTTCAAATGGGAAGTATTGGCTAGAAAATTTGCTACAATAAAAACTCCGGGACATCGAGTCCCTCCGTTTTTGCCTCTTTCATTTCACTCCAAGAGGCTAAATAAAAATAGAGACAGCTTGGAAAAAGCCATCTCTATTTATTCTAAGATTATTTAATTGACTATGATTACTTCTTCAGTTAAGTTCAAGAAGCAGATTCTTTCTTGACACTTGACTTCTTCTTTACAGTCTTTTTCATCGATTTCTTGTTCTCATTGATAACAATCGTCGGAGCTGTATTATTCACAACTGTATCTCTGGTAACTGTACACTTTTCAACATTACCCATAGTTGGAATATCATACATTACTTCAAGCATAATCTCCTCAATTATCGCTCTAAGTCCTCTTGCACCGGTATTTCTTTCAATTGACTTTTCAGCAATAGCTTCCAGTGCACCAGTCTCAAACTCCAACTCTACTTCATCCATCTCGAACAGCTTCTGATATTGTTTTACAAGAGCATTTTTCGGTTCAGTCAATATCTGTATCAAAGCTGCCTTATCAAGCGATTGCAATGATACCATAACCGGCAGACGTCCGACAAACTCAGGTATAAGTCCAAACTTCAGCAAATCCTGAGGATAGATATGTTTAAGTATTTCTCCCATATCTATTGTCTTCTGACTTTCTATTTTTGCTCCGAATCCCATTGACTTTTTGCCTATTCTGTTCTGAATAATCTTGTCAATTCCATCAAAAGCTCCGCCACAGATAAATAGTATATTAGTGGTATCTATCTGAATAAACTCCTGATGAGGATGTTTTCTGCCGCCTTGTGGAGGCACAGAAGCAACTGTTCCTTCAAGAATCTTTAGAAGTGCCTGTTGAACACCTTCACCACTAACGTCCCTTGTAATAGAAGGATTCTCAGATTTTCTTGCTATTTTGTCTATTTCATCAATATAGATAATACCCTTCTCAGCCTTTTCAATGTCATAATCCGCAGCCTGTATAAGCTTCAAAAGAATATTCTCAACATCTTCCCCAACATAACCTGCTTCTGTCAGTGATGTCGCATCAGCAATAGCAAAAGGCACATTGAGTATTCTTGCAAGTGTCTGAGCTAACAGAGTCTTTCCTGAACCTGTAGGACCAAGCATAATAATATTGCTTTTTTGAAGTTCTACGTCCGATCCTTTTATATCAGTATTTATCCTCTTATAGTGGTTATAAACTGCAACAGACAAAGATTTCTTGGCAGATTCCTGTCCAATTACATACTGATCCAGTATTTCCTTAATTTCAGCTGGTTTAGGTACGTCATTAAGTTCGGTATCAGCTTTTGCTTCTTCAAACTCTTCCTCAATTATCTCTGAACAGAGTTCAATACACTCATCGCATATATATACTCCAGGTCCAGCTACCAACCTTTTAACCTGTTCTTGAGTCTTACCACAGAAAGAGCACTTTAGCTGCTTCTTCTCATCATATCTGGACATCCTACCACCTCGTTTATTTTCTTCTTTCCATTACATCGTCTACTAATCCATAAGCTTTAGCTTCCTCAGCTGACATAAAAAAGTCTCTTTCAGTGTCTGCTTCGATCTTTTCCAAAGGCTGCCCTGTTTTCTCACTCAAAATCCTGTTCAGTCTGTCTCTGGTTTTGAGTATGTGCTCTGCATGTATCTTAATTTCTGTCGCCTGTCCTCTAGTTCCACCCAAAGGCTGATGTATCATTATTTCACTATTCGGTAATGCAAACCTTTTTCCTTTAGCCCCAGCATTCAGCAAGAATGCTCCCATACTTGCTGCCATACCAATGCATATTGTGGATACATCCGGCTTAACATATTGCATGGTATCATATATAGCAAACCCAGCTGATACAGATCCACCCGGACTGTTTATATAAAGCTGTATGTCCTTATCAGGATCTTCAGCTTCAAGGAACAACATCTGAGCAACTACAAGGCTTGCAGTAACATCATTAACTTCATCGCTTAAAAGTATTATCCTATCTTTCAGTAACCTGGAAAAAATATCATATGAACGTTCCCCACGGTTTGTTTGTTCAACTACTACTGGCACAAGACTCATAATAATAATGCCTCCCTCTGTTCAAACTTTATTCTTATTTATTTTTTCCCACAAATACGCTAAATTAAACCTATCTTAAACTATTTTTGCACTTTCAACCAATAGCTCTATAGTTTTCCTGATTTTTATAGTGTCATTAATATATTCTATATCATGGTCATGCAAATGTTTCTTAAATTCTTCTACATCCTGCTTATAATTTTCTGCAATCTTAGCAACCTCTTCATTAAACTCTTCTTCGGAGGCTTTAATATCTTCTGTCTTACATACAGCATCAAGAACAAGCTGAGTTTTTACTTCTGCTTGAGCTCTCTTTTCGAATTGGCTTCTGAAATCTATATATCCCATTCCCATTATATTAAGGTACTTTTCGAGATCAAGTCCTTGGTAACGGAGTCTTGAATCAAAATCCTTAACAAGGTTGTCAATATGCTTTTCAACCATAACGTCAGGTATTTCAACAGTTGCATTTTCATTTACTTTATTTATTATTCTATCTTCAGTCTCATGTTTTGCCTTATGTTCTGCATCTTCTGTAAGCTTCTTTCTAATATCCTGCTTATATTCTTCAAATGTATCAAATTCGCTTACATCCTTTGCAAATTCATCATCTAAAACAGGCAATTCTTTCATTTTTACATCATTTATAATTACTTTAAAAAGAGCCGGCTTTCCAGAAAGTTCTTTATTACCGTAATCTTCTGGGAATGTAACATTAACTTCTACGTCATCACCAGGCTTTGCATCTATAAGTTGATCTTCGAAGCCTGCAATAAAGCTTCCTGAACCGATTTCAAGACTGTAACCGCTTGCTTTGCCGCCCTCAAAAGGTTCATTGTCAATAAATCCTTCAAAATCTATATCTGCAATATCACCTTTTTGAATACCTCTGTCTTCAACTGTTATCATTCTTGCGCTTTTTTCCGCTGCCTTGTTGATTTCTTTTTCAACATCATCTTCTGTTACTAAAGCTTGTACCTTCTCAACTTCTACACCTTTATACTGTCCGAGGACAACCTCAGGTTTAACAGTAACATCCGCTACAAAAATGAGGTTCTCGCCTTTTCCGATTTGTTTGATGTCAATACTAGGCCTGTCCACAGGATGAATATCATTTTCTTCTATTGCTTTATCATAAGCTTCAGAACAAACTATATTTATAGCATCTTCATAAAGGATTTCAACTCCAAACTGTCTTTCAACTATATTCCTTGGAGCCTTTCCTTTTCTAAACCCTGGAACATTAAACTTCTTCACATTTTTGAGATATGACTTTTGTAAGCCTTCTTCAAATTTAGCAGCATCAACTTCTATTTCGAGTTGAACTATATTCTTTTCCTTTTTTTCTACCTTAACACTCATTTATAACCGTTCCTCCCATTATTTGGTTTTATATTAATAATTAATTAATTTTCTAATTTATATGTATGGCTAAGTCACAAGTAAGCCTGTCCCTTGCCAATGCACAAAAAATCAGTCATACCATTATAACATAATATATTTTGAAAAGCCAATATTAAGCTCTAATTTTTTTATGTTAAATTTAGCGGCTTAAAATTCAGGTAATCTGCAGATACCAGATTAAACTCTATACCGTTCACGTCTCCAACTACCGAGCTTTTAAAACCTGCTCCGTGCAAATGCCCATATATGCATCTTTGCACATTGTATTTCCCCATTATTTCCACAAATTTTGACGGTTCTTTTTTTGCATTAAAGGGAGGATAATGCATCGCAACGATAACACATCCATCACTTGACGTTTCTTTCACACTCTTTAAAGATAATTCAAGCCTTTGAAGTTCCCTTTCGTATATTTTCCTATCCTCTTCATCGAATTCATCGTCTCCTGGACACTTCCACCCTCTTGTGCCGCAAAAAGTAATTCCCTCGAAATCGAAGCTATTGTTATGCATAAAACTTATGGATTTAAATTCATTAGCACTTAAAAATTTATTCAGCTTGCTCAGCGTTGTCCACCAGTAGTCATGATTCCCTTTCGATATTATCTTCCTGCCGGGCAGTGAGTCTATAAACTTAAAATCCTCATACGCCTGTTCAAGGTATGTGGCCCAAGATATATCACCCGGAATAATAACATAATCTTCATCTTCTACGGTTTCCATCCAATTTTGCTTAAGCCTTTCCATATAATTGTACCATCTTTCACCAAAGATATCCATGGGCTTGTCTATGCTTAACGCCAGGTGAAGATCGGATATTGCAAATATTGACATCTAAATTCTACTCCTACTGTCTGAAATATTCAAATATTTTCTTTGCCAGCTCAAGGTTTATACCTTCCACAGCTGCCAAATCATCAACTTGTGCCTGTTTTATATTTTTTAAAGATCCAAAGTGCTTAATCAGAGCTTTCTTCTTTTTTGGTCCGATTCCTTCAATTTCATCCAACTCAGAACCCTTATACCTTTTCTGTACAAGCTTTCTGTTATACTCTATTGCAAAACGGTGGGCTTCATCTTGTATTGAAGTAATAAACCTCAGTAAAGTCAGGTCCTTTGACAAATCAAATTCTTTATCTGTTGTTACAATTCCCCTTGTTCTATGGTTTGCATCCTTTACCATACCAGCTACAGGTATACTGATGTTCATTTCCCCAAGAACACTTAGAACCGAATTTACATGCCCCAATCCACCATCTGCCAAAATCAAATCCGGAAGTCTGCTGAATTTTGCTTCCCCATCCGCGTCTTCCTTCTCTTTGCGGGCATGAGTAAACCTTCTATATATTACTTCCTGCATACTTGCATAGTCATTCTGAACATTTAATGATTTCACCTTAAATCTTCTATATTCCTTCTTTGCGGGAAATCCTCCCTCAAATACTACCATTGAAGCTACTATCTCGGTACTTCCTGTATTGGAAATATCATAAGCCTCTATTCTCTGAGGCGCACCATCTAGTTCTAGAAGCTCTTTAAGCTTTGATATTCCTTCTTTTGCAAGACTTTCCTGATTCCTTATGTTATCCTTAAACTGATTCAATGCAATTAGTGCATTCTGTGAAACCATCTCAACAAGTTTCAGTTTTTCACCCTTCCTGGGAACTTTGATATGCACTTTTGCTTCTCTTTTATTGCTAAGCCATTTTTCAATAATATCTATTTCATCTATGTCTTCCTGCAGAACTATTTCCCGTGGAATGTAAGCCGTACTGCTGTAAAACTGTTTTATAAAAGACGTCATCAGTTCACTATCGGTAACATCGCCAGCCCCTTCAAATATAAAGTGTTCTCTCCCAATCAGTTTTCCGCCTCTTATAAAAAACACCTGTACACACGAGTCTGTAGGATCTTTGGAAAACGCAACTACATCCTGGTCCTCCATAGTTGTAGATACAACCTTCTGTTTCTGTGCAATATGTCTTAAACTGTTTATTTTATCCCTGAACGCCGCCGCCTTTTCAAACTCCATGTTCTCTGATGCTTTGGCCATTTCAGTTTCCAACCTCTTAATTATCTCATCCTGCTTGCCACTTAAAAAGCTGCAGATATCATTCATCAATGCCCTATATTCCTGTTTACTTACATCCCCCTGACATGGGCCCAAGCATTGATATATATAATAGTTAAGGCACGGTCGCTGCTTTCGTGCATCTTTGGGAAATATCTTGTTGCAAGACTTTATAGGAAAGAGCTTCTTTAAAAGATCTATGGTATCCTTAACTGCAAAGCCACTTGTGTAAGGTCCAAAGTATTTTGCCCCGTCCTTCTCGACTTTTCTTGTCATCAATATCCTGGGGAATTCCTCATTCATAGTTACTTTGATGTAAGGGTAGGTTTTGTCATCCTTAAGCATTATATTAAACTTGGGTCTATATTTCTTTATCAGGTTACATTCTAAAATTAAGGCTTCAAGCTCAGTGTCGGTAACAATATACTCAAACTCCTTGATTCTTGGAACCATTGCCTGTACCTTTGGAGTCTGATTGGACAGAGACTGGAAATATTGCCTTACTCTGTTTTTTAGAACAACAGCTTTTCCTATATATATTATTTCACCATTTATGTCTTTCATAATATAAACACCCGGTTTATCGGGCAGTTTCTTAAGTTCTTCCTGCATATCAAACATATATATCACATCCTGCTGTTTATCCAATCCGACAATATTTTTTTCACTTCGTTAATGTCAACACTTTTAACTGCTATCTCCGTTATTTCTCTTGCCTCATCATAATTTACTCTTCTTATCAAATTATAAATCTCAGAAAAAGCTCCTGGAGTAATACTTAAAGCTTCAACTCCAAGCCCTAACAAAAGAACAACTGTCATAGGGTCTGATGCCATTTCCCCGCAAATAACTATAGGTTTTTTATGCTCTTTTGCTCTACCAACACAATACTTAATAATTTTTATAAACTCAGGATCAAGGTAATTTTCCTTTTCTATCATTGAACATTTCCTGTTGAGTCCACAAAACTGGTGTAGTAGGTCATTTGTCCCTATATTTATAAAATCAACTTCCTCAATAATATTATCAATTTCGTTTACTGCATGAATGGTTTCAATAAATGCTCCAATTTTTATTTTTTTAATTGCCTCATTATTCTTAATTGATGGATCAGCTTCAATCCCACTTATTATTTCCTTCACTTCCCTTATTTCCTCAGCTGAATTCACCATTGGAAAAGTAATACATACATTGCCATAAGCAGTCGCACGCATTATCGAACGTATTTGGATGGCAAACTCATTTTTATGTTCAAGAGATCTTTTAATACCCCTCGAAATATTTTCTGATGAAGTGGGATTAAAGTTAAGAGTGCCCGGAACTTTATCTTCCCCAATATCTGCAGTCCTTAAAACTACCATTCTGTTTCTCATTGTTTTGGCCATTTTTGAATAAATGGAAAACTGCTTCTTTTCATCCGGCACCTTATCATAATTAATGATTAAAGATTCAGTTCTAATAAGACCAATGCCATCAAAATTAACGCCCTTTGCAATATTAAACTCCTTCAAGCTGCTTATACTTGCATAAAGATAAATTCTATGCCCATCAGATGTAATAGTAGGTTCAAACTTCTCCGCACCTTTTACATAATCTATACCCTTTAACTTCTCATTGTAATTAAAAATCTCGGAGCTTTCAGGATTAACTATTAATATGCCCTTATTGCAGTCTAAAACTGCATGCTTGTCTCTAAATTCTGTCAGCACTTTAAAATCTGTATTGCTGAGTGTAGGTATCCCCACACTTTTAAGAATTATTGAGGCATGTGAAAAATATCCTGCTCCATCCTGAGCAACAACTCCCTTAACTTCCTTTTTGCTAAGCACACCAGCAATAATGGGGTTTAACTCTCTGACAACTACAATATGTGACGAGTCTATTTCATCAAAATTTACTTCATTGTCACTGTATATATTCTTTATCAACCTTTTTCTTACATCGTTCAAGTCAAAAATACGATGTTTTACATACTCATTGTCACTTTCTTCTATGCAGTCTATATACCTCTGAATACAAGTATAAATAGCCTTATCTGCATGAAACTTTTCCTGCCTTATTGCATTTTTTATTTCTTCAAAAAAGTAACTGTCATCCAGGATTTCCTTATAAAACTCAAAAATCCTGTTCTCTTCCTCACTAAGTATCCCTTTAAATCCGTCCTTCAAATCATGAATTTCAATAAACGTTTTACAAATAGCAACTTCAAGATCAGTAATCTGGCTTTCAACCTGTGACTCGTCAATTATTCCATGATTCACTTCATAATTTATATCTTTAATAAATATTAATTTACCAACACCTATACCACTAGATACAGGTATCCCCTCAAACACTATTCTTTCCATATTTTTATACATTGGATATATATTATCCTTTATTCCCCTACGTCAGTTATTAAATAACTTTCCAACTCTTTAATTGCCTGAGTTTCATCTTCACCCTCTGCAATTATAGTTATTTTATTACCACTCCCTACGCCTAATGAAAGAAGACCTAATAAGCTCTTTGCGTTTGCCTTGCGTTCACCTTTTTCAACCCAAATGTTGGCTTTGAAATTGGATGCCTTCTGAATAAACAGTGCAGCAGGCTTACCCTGTAATCCTGACACGTTATTAACTACTAATTCTTCCTTTGTCATGTTTTAATTTGCCTCCTAATATTAAATTCCCTAATCAGAATTATATCAAATAATGTACTGTAAGCAACTTAAATTTTATATTTTGTAAGCAATATTAGCAAGCCAAAGTTTTCAGAAAATAGTAAACCTTTCATTATCTCACAGAGCACTTAAAGGAAATTAAGCATATTGAATATGCAATTGCACTCAAATTAGTGATTAAAAATTCTCTAAGGTAATTTTGTATCTTTAATTTCATATAGCTTCACAGTCACTATGTCTCCTGCTACAGAGACCTTAATTACAATCGGATTACTGCGGTTGTTTATAAATTTTAAATCAGCACCACCATAAACTACGGTTGCATCTTTACCCTCTCCGACATATCCAACTTTATTGGAATGCGGGTGGCGTTCAGTAATGCTTAAACCTGCTTCTAGGGCTGCATTATAAAGAGTTGTTGCAATCTGACATATCCCTCCTCCAACGCCATACCCTTTTTTAGGACCATCTTTAGACTTTATAATAATAGGAGCTTTCTTATACCCCTTTTCACTTGTTCTCCTGCCTAATGTGCCATTAACCGAAAACTCCTCTTTTGGCATTACTTTTACATTATCTATATAGTTTCCAGCAATCTCAATATTACTCACCCTGGATTTTTGATCATCTAGTATTTTTGTAGAATAGCTTGCTATCTCAATAATGCTATTTCTTACAGTATCAGATGTTATATCCGGTTTTACATCTTCAACAATTGGATTTACTTCCGTTAATATTTTCTTTTCGGTAATTCCCTTTTTCTCAGTAGTCCCCGAGCTGCAGGCAGTGATAAAAGCAGTAATCATGCAAATAGCAACAGGTTTTATTATTTTAGCTTTGCAAAGCACTTCTGCCACCTCCTCTAATTCACACACATATCCCAGTTCTAGTTTTAAACCATAATCGCTTCCGTATAAAAAAGGAACTATATCTTCTAAAATATCCACATGCTCTTTAGAAGATATAGTATAGTGCCCTAATAGCCAACCATACGCTCAGCCAAAATGACGTATATAATACCAAGTACCAAATTCATAAGTCCGAGAACTACGTTGGCTATTATTAAAGTATTCCCGCTTCCTTTTATCTGTTTATTCAATAAAATACCGAAGGTTATTCCTGCTACAGCGAATAATGGAGAAATAAAAAATGTTAATGCCGCACTTATCCATCCTAGAATTACATACAATTTTGCATTTTCCCTAATTGAAATAGTTCCATTGTAGCTTTCATGTATGTCGTTTCTTGCAACTGATAGGTTTTCATCTACTTTATTCTTATCAAATGCAACGTGCGATTTGTCTTCATTTATAACATCAACTTCATTTTCTTTTCCATAAAATTCCTCGTCCATAGAATCACCTCCGTGTGATTATTATTAGTGATAAAAAGACATCTATTCAAGTATTATTTTCATAAACCTAAAAAACGATGTTAATTAACCATACGCTGTGCAAATTACATAAATCCTACAAAAAAGAAGAGCTTCCATAAAGAAAGCTCCTCTTTTTGATCATTTTTTTCGTTATTCATTTTGTAATAAATTTGCCGATTTCTTATCATTATTTTGTATTTCATTAACAGTATAAGCTTTGGACATAGTCGCTATTACTACCAACCCCATTAAAACATAGTAAATATCCTTAAACGTAGAATTAAAACAATACGCAATACGTATAAACATTTTTACCCCAAATTCAATATTACTTAGAACACCATACACAGTATAAGTGATACTTACAGGAATTCCAACGTATTTCATAATTTCTAAAATGTAATCCTTCATGAAGATCGCACAAATTATCAATCCAAAAGTCAAAAAAATACTTGATAGAAAATATAAAAGAATAAGCTTCTTTTCTTTTTTAATTTTCTGATAGTCGTCCATCAAGTTAATTCTACTCATCACTGTTATTTCAAAATCATCAGGTGGTTCAATTCCCTTGTCTTCTTCTAGGGATTTTACAATACTGTCATATTCCTGAAACTCTGCACAGCATACATTGCACTTGTTAATATGATGAATCAGTTCTGCATGCTCAGAATCGCTTAATTCACCATCTAAGTACTTCATAATATATTCATTAGATTGATTACAGTTCATAGAATTCCCTCCTTTCTTTCGGCAGATAGTTTTTCCTTAAGCATCTGCCTGGCTCTAAACAACCTGTTTTTTATAATAGTCATAGGCTCATTAAGAACCTTTGTCATCTCTTCGTATGAAAGTCCGTTCTTGTGGTAAAGTATTAATGGTACACGATATTTTTCAGGCAATTTCGAAAGTTCGTAATTAACTCTATCGCTTTGCTCACGTTTTAAGTAACTTGATTCAGGAGTATCTATATCACTGGAAACACCTACAGCCTCGTCAATAGGCATTGTATCAACCTTTTTCTTTCTAATAACATCCAAACAATAGTTTGTCGCAATTTTAACCGACCATGTTGAAAACTTGTACTGAGGGTCGTACTTATCCAATGCCCTGTATATTCTTATAAATACCTCTTGTGCTATATCGTTGACTTCTTCCTTATTATTAATCATATTATATATAACATTATATATCAACCTTTTATATTTTGTAATCAACTCGGAAAATGCTTCCTTATCACCTGCAAGGCATCTTTTTACAATCACAATATCCAGCGTTTCCAATAATATCTCACCTCCCCCTGTTTCAATAAATAGCAACAAATGATATAATATAAATATATTATTTTAATTTTCACTTAATCTTATTTACGCATTTAAATCTATTTTGTCTGATTCAAAATTTTTAATCCATGATATAATTATAGCTTAGATGCTATCAACTTCATAGAGTCCCATATGTAGTTACACATGCAAACAAATTTATTATAGGAATGGTGATTATATGATAGTTAAAAATGTTACTAAAAGCAGCATTTTATCAGATGATTTAAGTGTAGCCAACACCTTCTTCAAACGTTTTATGGGATTAATGTTCAAGCAGGAATTGCCTCATGGGAAAGGACTTCATATCGTTCCCTGCAATTCAATTCATATGTGTTTTATGAATTTTCCATTAGATATAATTTTCTTAAGCAAAGATATGGAGATCATAAGTATTATTGAAGGTATTAAGCCCTGGAAGGTTTCGCCAATCATCTCTAAGTCATATTCTGTATTGGAACTCCCCTTTGGAACAATAGCCCAAACCAATTCTAGTATTGGTGATGAGTTAGTTATTTTACCACTGTAATTTCCTTGATACAAGAAAAATAAAACAACCATAATTTCCTTAACATTAAAAAAAGGACCGGATAAATTATCCGATCCTTCTTTTATAAAATATTATTCAATGATCTTATTAACGTTTCCTGATCCAACAGTTCTTCCACCTTCACGGATAGCGAACTTTAATCCTTCGTCCATAGCTATTGGAGTGATCAGTTTGATTTTCATAGTGATGTGGTCACCAGGCATAACCATTTCTGTTCCTGCTGGAAGTTCAACAACACCAGTAACGTCTGTTGTTCTGAAATAGAACTGTGGTCTGTAGTTGTTGAAGAATGGAGTATGTCTTCCACCTTCTTCTTTAGTTAAAACGTAAACCTGAGCTTCGAAATAAGTATGAGGTTTGATTGAACCTGGTTTTGCAAGAACCTGACCTCTTTCGATATCAGCTCTTTGAATACCTCTTAAGAGAGCTCCGATATTGTCACCAGCAACAGCTGAATCAAGAAGTTTTCTGAACATTTCTATACCAGTAACAACAGTTTTCTTAGGAGCTTCCATCAAACCAACGATTTCAACTTCATCTCCAACTTTAAGTGTACCGTTTTCAACTCTACCTGTAGCAACAGTACCACGACCTGTGATTGAGAAAACATCCTCTACAGGCATGATAAATGGCTTGTCAGTAGCTCTTTCAGGAGTTGGTATATAAGCATCAACTTGTGCCATCAAATTCATAATTGGCTGATATTCTGGTGCACTAACATCTGTAGCAGTTGATTCAAGAGCAACAAGTGCTGAACCTCTAACGATCGGAATATCATCACCAGGGAACTCATATGAGGATAATAATTCTCTAAGTTCCATTTCAACTAACTCGATAAGTTCTTCGTCATCAACCATATCACATTTGTTTAAGAAAACAACTATGTATGGAACACCAACCTGACGAGACAAAAGAATGTGTTCTCTTGTCTGTGGCATAGGACCATCAGCAGCAGAAACAACAAGGATAGCTCCATCCATCTGAGCAGCACCAGTGATCATGTTTTTAACATAGTCAGCGTGGCCTGGGCAGTCAACGTGAGCGTAGTGTCTGTTGTCAGTTTCATACTCAACGTGAGCTGTTGAAATAGTGATACCTCTTTCTCTTTCTTCTGGAGCCTTGTCGATTTGGTCATATGCAGAGTAACTTGCCTTACCGAGGAAGCTCAATACTTTTGTTATAGCTGCAGTTAATGAAGTCTTACCATGGTCAACGTGACCTATTGTTCCAATATTAACGTGGGGTTTGCTTCTTTCAAATTTAGCTTTTGCCATTGTTAATTCTCCTCCTTTGTCAGTAATAATACTGATTTTTATTAGTTAACTATAATTATTTTTTACAGGGAATACACAGGTATTGTATATTCCCTGATTATTACTTATTTATTCTGCCATTATATACGGTCGATTATTTGCCTACTCTACCGCTAATAACAGATTCCTGAATGTTCCTAGGAACTTCTTCGAAATGGCTTATCTGCATTGTGAAGACACCTCTACCCTGTGTTCTTGAACGCAAAGTAGTTGCATATCCGAACATTTCAGACAATGGAACATTACAATTTATAACCTGTGCTCCATTGCGGGCTTCCATACCTTCGATTCTTCCTCTTCTTGAGTTCAAATCTCCCATTACGTCACCCATGTATTCTTCAGGAACTGTAACACTAACCTTCATTATAGGCTCAAGAAGAACAGGATCTGCCTTCCTCATACCATCCTTAAACGCCATGGAACCAGCTATCTTAAACGCCATTTCTGAAGAGTCAACTTCATGGTATGAACCGTCATAAAGAGTACACTTGATATCCACAACAGGATAGCCGCCTAATACACCAGTATTCATTGCTTCCTGAATACCAGCATCGATTGGTCCTATATATTCCTTTGGAACAACACCACCAACGATTTTGTTAACAAACTCATAACCTGCTCCTGGCTCTCTTGGCTCCATTTCGATCCAACAGTGACCATACTGTCCTCTACCACCTGACTGTCTGACAAACTTACCTTCAGACTTGATAGTCTTTCTGATAGTCTCTTTGTATGCAACCTGTGGATTACCAACGTTAGCTTCAACTTTGAATTCTCTCATCATACGGTCAACGATGATTTCAAGATGCAATTCACCCATACCTTCGATTATAGTTTGTCCGCTATCTGGATCTGTATGCGTTCTGAAAGTCGGATCCTCTTCTGCAAGTTTTGCAAGAGCGAATCCCATCTTATCCTGTCCAGCTTTTGACTTCGGTTCAATAGCAACTGATATAACAGGTTCTGGGAACTCCATGGATTCTAATATAACAGGGCTTCCTTCTTCACACAAAGTATCACCTGTAGTAGTATCCTTGAGACCAACAGCTGCAGCTATATCCCCAGAGTATACCATTTCAATTTCTTCTCTGTGGTTTGCGTGCATCTGAAGAATTCTACCTATTCTTTCCCTTTTACCTTTAGTTGCATTTAAAACATATGAACCAGAGGATATTTTACCTGAATATACTCTAAAGAAGCAAAGTTTTCCTACAAAAGGGTCAGTCATTATCTTAAATGCCAATGCAGCAAATGGAGCATCGTCATCAGACTTTCTTTCAATTTCAGTTTCTCCATCATCAGCTACACCTTTTATAGCAGGTATATCAAGCGGTGATGGCATGTAGTCTATAACTGCATCAAGTAGATTCTGAACTCCCTTGTTTTTGTATGAAGAACCACATATAACTGGTATCATGCTAACACTAATTGTAGCTTTTCTGATACCTTTTTTGATTTCCTCTAAAGTAAGCTCTTCGCCATCAAGGTATTTCACCATAAGTTCTTCTTCTTGCTCAGCAACAGCCTCAATAAGAATATTCCTATATTCAGCAGCTAATTCCTTCATATCATCTGGAATCTCTCTTTCTTCAATTACTTTTCCGAGGTCATCCATGTAATATTCTGCTTTCATAGTTACAAGGTCAATAATTCCTAAGAATTGATCTTCCTTACCTATTGGCAGTTGAATAGGAACAGCATTTGCCTGAAGTCTTTCCTTCATCATCTTTACAACATTATAGAAGTCGGCTCCCATTATGTCCATCTTATTGACATATGCCATACGAGGAACATGATATCTGTCAGCCTGCCTCCATACTGTCTCTGATTGTGGCTCAACTCCGCCTTTAGCACAAAATACAGTAACAGATCCGTCAAGAACACGAAGTGATCTCTCAACTTCAACTGTAAAGTCAACGTGCCCCGGCGTATCTATAATATTTATTCTATTTCCTTTCCATTGAGCAGTAGTAGCGGCAGAAGTAATTGTTATACCTCTTTCCTGCTCCTGCTCCATCCAGTCCATAGTTGCAGCACCTTCATGAACTTCACCTATCTTATGAACTTTACCGGTATAGAATAGAATACGCTCAGTAGTAGTTGTTTTACCTGCATCTATGTGAGCCATAATTCCAATATTTCTGGTATTTTCTAAACTAAATTGCCTGGGCATTTCTACCTTCCTTTCAAAACATCACTTTCATATATCAGTGACTTTGTCCATATAGTAAATTGAAAATTACCATCTGTAATGTGCAAAAGCCTTATTAGCTTCGGCCATCTTATGTGTATCTTCTTTCTTCTTGTAAGCTCCACCCAAGTTGTTAGTTGCATCAAGTATTTCACCAGCGAGTCTTTCTCTCATAGTTCTCTCGCCTCTTTGTCTTGAATAATTAACTAACCATCTTAAGCCTAATGCTTGCCTTCTTTCAGGTCTAACTTCCATAGGAACCTGATAAGTAGCACCACCTACTCTTCTTGCTTTTACTTCAAGAACTGGCATAATATTGTTTAAAGCTTGTTCAAAAACTTCAAGCGGATCTTTACCAGTTTTTTCTTTGATGATGTCAAAAGCTTCATAACAAATCTTTTGAGCAACACCTTTCTTACCGTCTTCCATTATATTATTAACAAGTTTTGTAACAACCTTATCATTATAAATCGGATCCGGTAATACATCCCTTTTTGCTATATATCCTTTTCTTGGCACCTTTCTTCCCTCCTTCTTATGATATAAACATATCATCGGTACTCGCGGACAAAAACTTTGTTTGCCCGTCGTCAGTGCTGTGTACATGCTAATATAATATATATAAAACAACGTACTAAGCACTATTAAATTTTACTACCATACATCGCGCAAAGCACGTTATATGATCTTACTTTTTAGCTGCAGCTCCAGGCTTTGGCCTCTTAGCACCATATTTTGACCTTGATTGCATTCTCTTTGCAACTCCGGCAGTATCGAGTGTTCCACGAATAATATGATACCTAACCCCTGGTAAGTCTTTTACCCTTCCTCCTCTTATAAGAACAACACTGTGTTCCTGAAGATTGTGGCCTATACCAGGAATATAAGCTGTTACTTCAATACCGTTAGTTAAACGAACCCTTGCAACCTTTCTTAAAGCTGAGTTAGGTTTCTTAGGTGTTGTTGTTTTAACTACAGTACAAACTCCTCTTTTTTGTGGACTACTCAAATCTGTAGTCTTCTTCTGCAAAGAATTGAATCCTTTTTGCAAAGCAGGAGCAGTTGATTTCTTATCAAGGGTTTGTCTCCCTTTTCTAACTAACTGGTTAAACGTTGGCATTTTTTCACCTCCTTTAAATAATATGTAATCTATTCAAAATCTCAAGGGCATTCGCCCCATCTGACTTTATAGCATTTGTTCAGTAACTTCCTGTGATAAAACAATGATTATAAAATCATTTAAGCGTACATGCAACAGCAGCCCCAACATCTATGTTACAGGCTTTACCAAGCAGTTTCATTGTGTCAACATACACAACCTGTACATTGTCTTTTTTACACAACTCTATTACTTTGCCAACAACACGCTCATCTGCATCTCGGGCAATAAAAACCACCTTGGCTGCACCTTTTTCAATTGTCTTTATGGTCTGCTTTACTCCAACTGTTATATTTCCGTCCCTTAAGCTTTCAATCACCTTTTACCTCCTAGCCAGTATCAGGCTTTGCACGAAAAACTTAAACTTTTTAGCTACAAATCCATAATATATGTTGCAATTGCCTTAATATATAGAAATCACAATTTTACATACTGCAATATTTTATCACCGCTATTCTTATTTTGTCAAGGTATATAATAAAAAATAACCCGCCGCCTATTTATATTTAAAATTCGATTTTCGGGTAAATACTTCGAAAAAGCAAAAAAATCTCGTACCCATTTGAGTACGAGATTTTTTTATTATTCAGTTACAGTACTTATGCTTATATCCTTATACCTACTCATACCAGTTCCTGCAGGTATAAGCTTACCAATTATTACGTTTTCTTTTAATCCAACCAATGGATCTATCTTTCCTTTTATTGCAGCTTCGGTCAATACTCTGGTTGTTTCCTGGAATGAAGCCGCTGACAGGAATGACTCGGTAGCAAGTGATGCCTTGGTGATTCCAAGCAGCGAACGTTTACCAACTGCTGGTCTCTTGCCTTCTGCCGTCACCTTAGCGTTCTCTTCTTCAAAGTCGAACACATCCACAAGTCCGCCAGGCAGAAGTGTTGTATCACCTGCATCATCTACCTTAACTTTTCTTAACATCTGTCTTACGATAACTTCTATATGCTTATCGTTGATATCAACACCCTGGAGTCTGTAAACTCTCTGAACTTCATGGAGAAGATATGACTGAACTCCAACTATACCTTTAATCTTGAGGATATCGTGCGGGTTTACAGAACCTTCTGTCAACTCATCTCCAGCTTCAACAAGATCCCCATCCAATACTTTTATTCTGGAACCATATGGAATCAAGTAATTCTTTGCCTCACCTTCATTGGATGTAACAACAACTTCTCTCTTCTTTTTTGATTCCACTATCTTAACAGTACCGTTTAATTCAGATATTATTGCCAATCCTTTTGGTTTTCTTGCTTCAAAAAGTTCCTCAACACGAGGCAAACCTTGTGTTATGTCATCACCGGCAACACCACCGGTGTGGAAGGTTCTCATTGTAAGCTGTGTTCCAGGTTCACCTATAGACTGAGCTGCTATAATACCAACTGCTTCACCCACGTTACATTCTTCGCCTGTTGCAAGGTTTGCACCGTAGCATTTAGCACACACACCATATTCGGAATGGCATGTCAGTACCGATCTTATCTTTACTCTCTTCATGCCGCTTTTTACAATCATGCTGGCATCTTTTTCAGTGATCATTTTATCAGCAGTAACCAATACTTCACCAGTTTCAGGATGAACAATGTTTCCTGCTGGATATCTTCCTACAAGTCTTTCTGCAAGTTCTTCTATTATTTCGTTACCATCCTTGACATCCCCAACTTCGATGCCTTTTCTTGTTCCACAGTCAATTTCCCTTACTATAACATCCTGACTAACGTCAACAAGACGTCTAGTCAAGTAACCAGAGTCAGCCGTTCTTAAAGCGGTATCGGCAAGACCTTTTCTAGCTCCGTGGGTTGATATGAAGAACTCCATAACGTTAAGACCCTCACGGAAGTTAGCCTTGATTGGAACCTCGATTGTTTTACCGGAGGTATCGGCCATAAGACCTCTCATACCTGCCAGCTGTTTAATCTGGTTAATGTTACCTCTCGCTCCTGACTGTGACATCATGTACACAGGATTAAATCTGTCAAGGTTGCTAATAAGGGCCTGTGTAATGATTTCTGAAGCTTCATTCCAGCAGGCTATAACTGAGTTATATCTTTCTTCGTCAGATATAAGACCTCTCTTATATTGTCTTAATATGTTTTCTATCTTATCTTCAGTTTCTTTTATATGTTTTGCTTTAACTTCAGGGACAACCATATCAGATACACCTATTGTAATTGCACCTCTGGTTGAATATTTGAAACCCTTCGCCTTAATTACATCAAGAAGCTTTGCGGTATCAGTAATTCCATGAACCCTGATGCTCTTTTCAATTATTTTCTTAAGTTCACTTTTTCCGACAATAAAGTCTATTTCAAGGTCGAAAGCTTTATCAGGATTTGATCTGTCTACAAAACCAAGATCCTGCGGTATGCCCTCGTTAAAGAGCATTCTTCCTATCGTACATTGAATAATTTTTGACTTTTCTACTCCATCAATAACTTTTTTCACTCTTATTTTTACAAGGGAATGAAGTGTTATATCTCCATTTTCATAAGCCATAACAGCTTCATCCAGACTTCCGAAAACTTTACCTTCGCCTTTTGAGCCTTCTTTGACTATAGTCATATAGTAGCTTCCAAGAACCATGTCCTGAGTTGGAACCGCAACCGGTTTTCCATCCTGAGGTTTTAAAAGGTTGTTGGCTGAAAGCATCAAGAACCTTGCTTCAGCTTGTGCTTCAGCAGATAGAGGTACGTGCACAGCCATCTGGTCTCCGTCGAAGTCGGCATTATACGCTGTACAAACCAATGGATGAAGTTTTAACGCTCTACCTTCTACCAATACCGGTTCAAATGCCTGAATCCCAAGTCTGTGAAGTGTTGGAGCACGGTTTAGAAGTACAGGATGTTCTTTGATAACTTCCTCCAATACGTCCCAAACTTCATTTTTTACCCTCTCAACCATTCTCTTTGCACTTTTAATATTATGTGCAAGCCCATCATTTACAAGCTTTTTCATAACAAACGGTTTAAACAATTCCAAAGCCATTTCTTTCGGTAGTCCACATTGGTATATCTTAAGCTCAGGACCTACAACGATAACCGAACGTCCGGAATAGTCAACACGTTTTCCAAGAAGGTTTTGTCTGAAACGCCCTTGTTTACCTTTCAGCATATCTGAAAGTGATTTCAATGGTCTGTTTCCAGGACCTGTTACCGGTCTGCCTCTTCTTCCGTTATCAATAAGCGCATCTACAGCCTCTTGAAGCATTCTCTTTTCATTTCTTACGATGATATCAGGAGCCCCAAGGTCTAAGAGTCTCTTAAGCCTGTTATTTCTGTTAATCACTCTTCTATACAAATCATTTAAGTCTGATGTTGCAAACCTGCCACCATCCAACTGAACCATAGGTCTTAATTCCGGCGGAATTACAGGAACTACGTCCAGTATCATCCACTCTGGCTTGTTAGTCGACTGTTTAAAAGCTTCTACAACTTCCAATCTCTTAATAGTTCTAATTCTCTTTTGCCCTGAACTATCATTAAGATCTGCTCTCAATTCTTTTGACTGTGCTTCCAGATCAATTTCAGCAAGGAGTTCTTTAATTGCCTCTGCTCCCATTCCTGCCTTAAACTTATGCCCAAACTTTTCAACACTGTCTCTATATTCTTTCTCAGACAATATTTGCTTCTTGGAAAGCGGTGTCTGTCCAGGATCAATTACAACATAGGAGGCAAAATACAATACCTTTTCAAGAGCTCTTGGTGACATATCAAGTAATAAACCCATTCTGCTAGGTATTCCCTTAAAGTACCATATATGAGACACTGGAGCAGCAAGTTCAATATGCCCCATTCTCTCTCTTCTAACCTTTGAACGAGTTACTTCAACTCCGCATCGGTCACACACGATTCCCTTGTATCTTATCCTCTTATATTTACCACAATGACATTCCCAGTCTTTCTGTGGACCAAATATTCTCTCGCAAAAAAGACCATCTCTTTCCGGTTTTAAGGTCCTGTAGTTTATTGTCTCAGGCTTTTTTACTTCACCTTTGGACCATTCCCTAATCTTCTCCGGAGAAGACAAACCAATTTTCATTGAATCAAAATTATTAAGTTCAAACACGGCCTTTTCTCCCTTCTATTTAAAATTCACCATCATCATCGAAACCGTCATCTAAGTCATCATCCATAAAGAGATCTTCATCAAGACTGCTTTCATCAAGATTCTCTTCATGTTTTATATCATCAGCTAAATCAGATAATTCAAACTCATCTGAATCCAAATCCTCATCAATAATGTCCTCGGTTACATCATCAAATTCTCCCATAGGAATTTCATCTTCTCTGCCTTCAATGTTTACATTGAGCTCTTCGAGATCATCTTCAACAGATTCCTTGATTGCGATTTCTTCCTGCTCTTCAGAGTAAACTTTAACATCAAGGCATAAGCTCTGTAACTCTTTGATCAAAACCTTGAATGATTCAGGTATTCCAGGCTCAGGAACATTCTCTCCCTTAACAATGGCCTCATATGTCTTAACCCTACCTACAACGTCGTCAGACTTAACTGTAAGTATTTCTTGGAGTGTATATGCAGCACCATATGCTTCAAGGGCCCAAACTTCCATTTCTCCGAATCTCTGTCCTCCGAACTGAGCTTTACCACCAAGTGGCTGCTGCGTAACAAGGGAGTATGGTCCGGTTGAACGAGCATGTATCTTATCATCAACGAGATGGGCAAGTTTTAATATATACATGTATCCAACGGTAACCCTGTTTTCAAAAGGCAATCCAGTTCTTCCGTCATACAAAACAGTCTTACCGTCTTCTGAAAGACCTGCTTTCTTAAGCGTCTCAACTATATCCTCTTCCGTTGCACCATCAAAAACTGGAGTAGCTATCTTCCACCCAAGTGCCTTTGCGGCAAAACCAAGATGGACTTCCAGCACCTGACCGATATTCATACGTGAAGGAACGCCAAGAGGGTTAAGTACTATTTGAAGCGGTGTACCGTCCGGTAAGAATGGCATATCCTCTTCAGGGAGTATTCTTGAGATAACCCCCTTATTTCCGTGTCTTCCTGCCATCTTGTCTCCAACGGATATCTTTCTCTTTTGTGCAATATATACTCTAACAAGTTGATTTACTCCAGGTGAGAGTTCATCTCCATTTTCCCTTGTAAATACTTTAACATCAACAATAATACCAGATTCACCATGAGGTACACGCAATGAAGTATCTCTAACTTCTCTTGCCTTTTCACCAAAGATAGCTCTCAAGAGTCTTTCCTCTGCCGTTAACTCAGTTTCACCCTTTGGTGTTACTTTTCCGACAAGAATATCTCCTGACCTTACCTCAGCTCCAACTCTTATAATACCTCTGTCATCCAAATCTTTCAGTGAGTCTTCACTAACGTTTGGAATTTCTCTGGTTATTTCTTCAGGTCCTAATTTTGTATCCCTTGATTCTGCTTCATACTCTTCAATGTGAATTGATGTAAATACATCTTCTTTAACAAGTTTTTCACTAATTAGTATAGCATCCTCGTAGTTATATCCTTCCCAGGTCATAAACCCGATCAGAATATTTCTTCCTAATCCAATTTCTCCCTTATCTGTTGAAGGACCGTCAGCGATTACATCACCTTTTTCTACTTCTTCACCTTTTCTTACAATAGGCTTCTGATTAATACAAGTACCCTGATTTGATCTCAAATACTTTAATAGCTTGTAAATATCTCTTTTGCCTTCTTTAGTCCTTATAACTATTTCACTGGCGCTTACCTTTTCAATTATACCGGGGTTCTTTGCCAGTACACAAACTCCTGAATCTTTTGCTGCTTTATACTCTATTCCGGTTCCTACTATAGGAGAATCTGTCCTTATAAGCGGCACAGCCTGACGCTGCATGTTCGCACCCATAAGCGCACGGTTAGCATCGTCATTTTCAAGGAACGGGATCATAGATGTAGCAACAGAAACTATCTGCTTTGGAGATACGTCCATAAAGTCAACTTTTGATGGTTCAACCTCAAGGAATTCTTCTCTTGCTCTACATACTACTTTCTTATCAAGGAATTTTCCTTCTTCATCAAGAGGCTCATTTGCCTGAGCTACAATAAACGCATCCTCTTCGTCAGCTGTCAGGTATACTATTTCATTAGTAACCTTTAATGTTTCCTTATCTACCCTTCTATATGGAGCCTCAATAAATCCGTACTCATTAACCCTGGCAAATGTACTTAACGAACCTATAAGACCTATGTTCGGTCCTTCAGGGGTTTCTATAGGACACATACGACCATAGTGAGAGTGGTGAACGTCACGAACTTCGAATCCTGCTCTTTCTCTGCTAAGTCCTCCAGGTCCTAAGGCACTCAATCTTCTCTTATGAGTCAGTTCCGCAAGAGGATTGGTCTGATCCATAAATTGTGACAACTGGCTGCTTCCAAAAAACTCTTTGATAGCTGCAGCAACAGGCCTAATATTTATAAGAGCCTGAGGAGTTACAATATCAATGTCCTGGATAGTCATTCTTTCCCTAACTACCCTCTCCATTCTTGCAAGACCTATTCTGAACTGATTCTGTAAGAGTTCTCCAACAGAACGAAGTCTTCTGTTGCCTAGATGGTCTATATCGTCAACCTGTCCGACTCCATAACTTAATGTAATTATATAGTTTATTGAAGATATAATATCTTCAACAGTAATGTACTTTGGAATTAACTCGTCAACCTTTTCCTTAATTGCCTTTTTCAATTCTTCAGTATCTTTATCCTTGTTCTCTTCAAGAACTGTTTTAAGTACACTTAATTTGACCTTTTCGTTGAATCCGATTTCCTTAGGATCAAAATCAACGTAGCTCTTTAGGTCAACCATTCCGTTACCCATAACCTTTAATTTCTTACCTTCAATATTCAGGTAAACAGCATTAACACCTGCATTCTGGATAACTTCTGCTTTTTGTCTACTTATTTTTTCACCTTCAGCTACTATTACTTCACCTGTTTCAGGATCAATAATATTTTCAGCAGCCAAAAATCCATTGATTCTAGAAGCAATGGAAAGCTTCTTATTAAACTTAAATCTTCCAAACTTTGCAAGATCATATCTTTTAGGGTCAAAGAACAATCCAAACAAAAGGGAACGTGCGCTTTCAACAGTTGGAGGTTCACCTGGTCTCAATCTTTTGTAGATTTCCAATAAACCTTCATCTTCTGTTTTTGCACTGTCTTTTTGGATAGTTGCAATAATTCTTTCGTCCTCACCAAGAAGTTCTGTAATTTCCAGGTCAGTACCATATCCTAAAGCTCTAAGCAAAACTGTTATAGGAAGCTTTCTTGTTCTATCAATTCTTACAGACATAACATCATTTGAGTCCGTTTCATACTCAAGCCATGCTCCCCTGTTAGGAATGACTGTGTTAGAATACAACTGCTTTCCTATTTTATCAAATTTCATAGCATAGTAAATTCCAGGTGACCTTACCAACTGGCTTACTATAACCCTCTCAGCTCCGTTAATAATAAATGTTCCGTTGTCAGTCATAAGAGGGAAATCTCCCATAAATATTTCCTGCTCTTTGACTTCTCCGGTTTCCTTGTTAATCAGACGCACTTTTACCTTTAATGGAGCAGAGTAAGTTGCATCCCTTTCCTTGCACTCTTCGACACTGTATTTTGGATTGTCGTCAATGGAGTAGTCAACAAAATCTAAAATCAAATTTCCGGTATAGTCAGTAATAGGCGAAACATCTCTAAACACTTCTCTTAATCCATCATCAAGAAATTGAATGTATGAATTTCTCTGGATTTCAATAAGATTCGGCATATCAATGACTTCGTCAATCTTGGAATAACTCATTCTTACGTTTCTTCCCAGTCGCACGGGATGTACCATCAAAAATCACCTCATAATATTAGACTTTTGCAACGGTGCTTTTTAAGCACAAAAGGATTTAATACATACAACCCTTTAGTAACACCTCTTTTAAGTGAATCAAAAGAGTCAAAAGCAGAGGAACTCAACACTCCATAGCTTTTATTTCTTCAAAAGGAAACTATGTATTTTGTGTAACATAATTAAGAAGTTAAGGAATAGCTAAAATATTACTTTGGATTTTTCAAACAGTGTAGCTTATTTGGGTTAAATAAGACTACCCTGCAAAATTATAGCCAAAGTTATATTTTCATCATTCCTAAGTAAATATTAAACGTCCTTTTTTAAAATCTATAAATTAATACAAAGCTTTATGGGCCCTGTAGTATTCAAAAATAATGCAAGTATATTTTTTCATTATGTACATATACTAATCCATATGTAAAATGGTTTGAACATTAAATTATTATTAACAAATATTGTCTCACTTATTCAAGTATGCTATAATTAAATAGTTGTAAAAAACAATTTTCATAAGAAAATTTTGGCACTTCAGTTTGAAATTATAACGCAGTTTATAATTCTAACATAGAAGTATCAACTTGTCAACATAGATGTTATGTATATTTAATATGACATAATTTTACATCAGCTACTAATCTTCTTTTTTACAGAATCTTTAAATAAAAAAATAATTTTAGTATAGTAAAAAGGCCCCTCACTGAGGAGCCTTTTCATTATGCTAAAATTATTTAACTTCTACAGTTGCGCCAACTTCTTTGAATTTAGCAACCATTGCATCAGCATCAGCTTTTGCAACATTTTCTTTAACTGTCTTTGGAGCGCCATCAACGAGGTCTTTTGCTTCTTTAAGTCCAAGACCAGTTATTTCTCTAACAACTTTGATAACTTTGATCTTGTCTGCGCCTGCATCCTTCAATATTACATCGAATTCAGTCTTTTCTTCAGCTGGAGCTGCTGCTGCTGCTGGAGCTGCTGCTACTGCTACTGGAGCTGCTGCTGATACACCAAATTCTTCTTCTAAAGCCTTTACCAATTCTGATAATTCTAATACTGTTAATGCCTTTACCTCTTCAATTAATTTTGTAACTTTTTCACTAGCCATTTTTATATACCTCCATTAATAATTTTAATTTTTTTGATATTTTAGAAATTCTTTAAGCATTTGCCTGTTTCTCAGCAATAGCATTTAATGCTACAACCAAACCTCTGATGTTTCCATTGAGTACATTTACGAAGCCAGTAATTGGCGCTTTCATGCTGCCAAGAGCTTTTGCCACCAATTCTTCCTTCGGTGGTAATGCAGCCAATGCCTTAATTGAATTTTCATCAAATACCTTTCCTTCAACAACACCTGCTTTTATTTGAAGCTTTTCATACTTCTTTGAGTATTCAGCTAAAATCTTTGCAGGAGCTATAACATCATTATCGCTAACAGCCATAGCAGTTGGTCCGTTAAAGTAAGGTTCGAGCTCATTAAGTCCATTTTCGTTTGCTGCAAGTTTAGTCAAAGTATTTTTTACAACAGCATACTCAACTCCAGCTTTTCTCAAAGCATTTCTAAGCTCTGTATCCTGCTCAACTGTGAGTCCTCTATAATCAGCAAAAACTATTGTTTTAGCATTTTTAATCTTATCGGATAACTCACTTACTACGTCCTTCTTTTTTGCAAGAATCTTCTCACTTGGCACTTTTAAGTCCACCTCCTTAAAACTTGATAATATAATATTAGAAATATAAAACCCCTCGTATGCTCATAGACATAGAGGGGTAATCAATCAAATTTACACTCACCTCGGTAGGAAGACCTAAATCAATTACCGCTTGCATTAATCAAGCAACCTACTGTCTATGGCAATTCACTATAAAGTTACAAAGGTTATATTATAACATTATTTCAATTTTGTAAAGACCTTTTTTAAAAACAATGTATTCCAGAAACTATTCTGAAACTTTTTGAGGATTTACCTTTATTCCAGGGCCCATTGTAGATGATACAACAACGCTCTTTAGGTATTGACCCTTTGCAGCAGTAGGCTTTGCTTTTACGATAGCAGTCATCAATGTATGGAAGTTATCGAGAAGCTTTTCTGATCCGAATGATGCTTTTCCGATAGGACAGTGGATAATATTTGTCTTGTCCAATCTGTACTCGATTTTACCTGCTTTAATATCTGCTATTGCCTTTGCTACATCCATTGTTACAGTACCTGCTTTTGGGTTAGGCATAAGGCCTTTAGGACCAAGTACTTTACCAAGTCTACCAACAACACCCATCATGTCTGGTGTTGCAACAACAACATCGAATTCAAACCAGTTGTCATTTTGTATTTTTGCAACCATATCGTCTGCACCAACGTAATCAGCGCCGCCTTGTTCTGCTTCCTTAGCCTTATCGCCTTTCGCGAAAACCAATACACGAACTTTTTTACCTGTTCCGTGAGGAAGTACAACAGCACCTCTAACCTGCTGGTCAGCATGTCTTGAGTCAACCCCAAGTCTGATATGCGCTTCTACCGTTTCATCAAACTTTGCTTTAGCAGTCTTCTGAGCTAAATCCAACGCTTCTGATGGATCATATAACTTCAATCTATCAACAACTTTAGCACTGTCTTGATATTTTTTACCTCTTTGCACGATTTTCATCTCCTTTGTGGTAATAAATTCGGAAACCTATGTTTCCTCCCACTTTACTAATTAGTAATCAAAAGTGTTTAGCCTTCAACAACTATTCCCATGCTTCTAGCAGTTCCTGCTATCATGCTCATAGCAGACTCAACGCTTGCAGCATTTAAGTCTGGCATCTTCAATTCTGCGATTTTTCTGATTTCATCTTTTGAAATCTTTGCAACCTTGTCTCTGTTAGGTCTACCGGAACCGCTTTCTATTTTGCATGCCTTCTTCAATAGAACTGAAGCTGGCGGTGTTTTTGTAATGAATGAAAAAGACCTGTCCGCATAAACTGTAATTACAACAGGGATTATTAATCCCACGTCCTTTGCAGTCTTTTCGTTAAATTCTTTACAAAATCCCATTATGTTTACGCCATGTTGTCCTAAAGCTGGTCCAACCGGTGGAGCCGGAGTTGCTTTCCCCGCAGGAATTTGAAGTTTTACATAGCCAGCAATTTTCTTAGCCATTATATCCACCTCCCAAATTTACTCGTAAAAAACCACTCTTAATGCTAAGAGTGTTTTCTACATCTCTTACTTAAAATATATAGCAAATAGAAATACACAAATAATGTAATCTCTATTATTTATATCTTCTGAATCTGGAATAACTCCAATTCAACAGGTGTTTCCCTACCAAACATTGATACAGAAACTCTTACTTTTTTCTTTTCGAAGTTTATCTCCTCAACTATTCCAATGAAGTTTTCCAATGGACCGGTAGCAACTCTTACATTATCACCGACTTCATAGTCAAGAACAGGCATAAACTCCTCAACACCCATTACCCTAACTTCTTCATCAGACAAAGGAACAGGCTTAGATCCAGGTCCAACAAATCCGGTCACACCTCTGCAATTTCTGACTACATACCATGATTCGTCAGACATTATCATTTTAACAAGAACATATCCTGGGAAGACCTTTTTCAGTGTTGCCTTTTTCTTCCCATCCTTAATCTCAATCTGCTCTTCCATTGGAACAACTATGTCCAATATATATTCCTGCATGCTCCTGTTTTCAACGATTTTTTCAAGGTTAGCCTTAACTTTGTTTTCATACCCGGAATAAGTATGAACAACATACCATTTTGCACCTTCCGGTGTATCATCTACTTGCATAAAGCCACTAGTCCTCCTTTAATAAGATTGCATGCCTCTAATAATGCTTTATGCATTATATTTTGAACACTAAAGTCCTTAAGTATCCAAAACCTGCATCAGCCAGCCAGATAATAATACCTACTAAAAAGCAAGCAATTAAAACTGTTGCCGTATTCTTTACAACCTGAACACGTGTAGGCCATACAACCTTTTTAAGTTCACTTCTAATGTCTTTAAAGAACTTTCCAATTTTGCTTCCCGCTTCAGCGGCTTTTGATGTTTTTACCTCTTCAGCCATATAAACACATCTCCATTTTTGTATTTTTAGCGTTTATCCATACCCTACTTTAGGGAAACAAAAACTATTTTGTTTCCTTATGATCAGTATGCTTACGGCAAAATCTACAGTACTTTCTCATTTCAAGTCTGTCAGGATCATTCTTCTTGTTTTTCATTGAGTCATAGTTCCTTTGCTTGCATTCCCCACATGCCAATGTAATTTTTACTCTCATCTTCAACACCTCCACGAACTTATCGTATATATCAAAAATATTTTTGCGACATAAAAAAAAGACTTACAGAGAGAAACAACCACAAGTTTAACACATTTATCTATAAAGGTCAAGGTTTTTATTGAATGTTTTCTCTTTTAGGTGCATATATATTTTGTTTAGTAAATTCTAAAAACTTCAAAGCATTATTGAGTACTACTTCACCTATACCAATACATGCTCTGAAGCTTTAATCTTACTCTTCGATCAAATCACTTATTGCCGCTCCTGGCGGAACAATCGGAAAAACCTTATCATCCCTGTCGATTTCAAAATTTATCACAACAGGTGTATCTTTTGATGACAACGCTTTCATAAGTGCCTCATCCACTTCCTCAGGTTTCCTGACATTGATACCCATCGCACCATAAGCCTCTGCGAGTGCTACAAAATTAGTGCCTCTATCTATAGTAGTGGATGAATACCTGCTGTCATAAAAAAGATTCTGCCATTGTCTTACCATTCCTAAAACATGATTATTAAATATCGCAATTATTATAGGCAGCTTATATTCAACTGCTGTTGCTATCTCATTGCAGTTCATCCTGAAGCTTCCGTCACCTGCAATATTTATAACCTTTTTGTCCGGTTTCCCGAATTGAGCTCCAATACAGGCTCCCAAACCATACCCCATCGTACCTAATCCGCCGGAAGACAGGAAATGTCTTGGCGACTTGTACTTATAAAACTGAGCCGCCCACATCTGATGCTGTCCAACTTCAGTTGTAATTATAGCATCACCTTTTGTAAGTTCATATATTCTTTCCAGAATATAGTTTGGTCTCAGTATATCATCCTTTGGATATCTTAACGGGTATAATTCCTTCCACTCATCAATTTTCTTCTTCCAATCGGAATTCTGCTTTTTTTGTACCTTTGTATTTAAATGTTTAAGGATCTTCTTTATATTTCCTACAAGAGGATAATGTACAACAATATTCTTGCCAATTTCTGCAGGATCTATATCAATATGCATTATTTTAGCTTCCGGAGCAAATCTCTTAACATCACTTATAACCCTGTCACTAAACCTGGCTCCGATAGCAATAAAAAGATCTGAATCGGATACAGCCATATTTGAGGTTTTTGTACCATGCATACCTACCATTCCGGTAAACAGTTCATGTGTTCCCGGAAATGAACCCATACCCATTAACGTTGTTGTTACAGGTATAATTGCTTTAGTAGCAAGTTCCAAAATTTCTTCATTTGCGCCTGCTATGGATACGCCTCCACCAGAAAGTATAACCGGCCTTTTTGCATTATTAATAATTTCTGCAGCCATATCTATTTCGTCTGCAGTCACTCCTATTGGCGGCTCTTCCAAATTTTTTGGCTTTTTAGGCTCGTACTCCGCTAATGCGGCAGTCACATCCTTACATACATCTATCAATACAGGCCCAGGGCGACCTTCTTTTGCAATTATGAAAGCCTCGCGAACTACGTCCGCCAGTTTTGTAACATCCTTAACTATATAGTTATGCTTGGTTATTGGAATCGTAATTCCTGTTATATCTACTTCCTGAAAAGAATCTTTCCCAAGAAGCGACGTAGCTACCTGCCCAGTTATGGCTACCATCGGAACGGAATCCATATAGGCTGTAGCTATTCCCGTAACAAGATTTGTTGCTCCGGGACCTGATGTTGCAAGGCATACCCCTACTTTACCAGTAGCCCTGGCATAGCCGTCTGCTGCATGAGAAGCCCCCTGCTCATGGGAAGTCAAAACATGCTTAATATCACCCTTAGCTTTATACAGTGCATCATATATATTTAAAACAGCACCGCCCGGAAAGCCGAAAATAGTGTCTACACCCTGTTCTTTCAGACACTCAATTAAAATCTGTGCCCCCGTAATTCTCATTTGCTCTACCTCCCTTAATTTCCCTTTAATACTGCACCGGTACTTGCAGAAGTAACGAGCTTAGCATATCTTCCGAGATATCCTTTTGTTATCTTAGGCTCAGGGGCTTTCCATGCTTTTGCTCTTTCCTTGAGTTCTGCTTCTGATACCTCAATTTCGAGCTTACCTTTTGGTATATCTATACTTATAATGTCACCCTCTTTAACCAACGCTATACAACCGCCTTCCATCGCTTCAGGAGAAACGTGGCCAATCGAGGCTCCTCTTGTCGCACCTGAAAAACGTCCATCTGTTATTAGAGCAACTGCTTTATCAAGTCCCATACCTGCTATTGCAGATGTAGGCGAGAGCATTTCTCTCATTCCAGGGCCACCTTTAGGTCCCTCATATCTTATAACTACTACATCACCTTTTTGGATTCTGCCATTATATATTGCTTCAATAACTTCTTCTTCCGAATCAAACACCCTTGCAGGGCCTTTATGAACAAGCATCTCTTCTGCAACAGCAGAACGTTTTACAACAGCACCGTCAGGAGCAAGATTACCTCTTAAAACTGCAATTCCTCCTGTTGCACTGTACGGAGCTTCGATGCTCTTAATAACATCATAATCCAAAATTTTTGCTTTGCTTATATTTTCTTCTACAGTCTTACCTGTAACTGTCAATAAATCAAGATTTAACAGATTCTTCTTTGACAGTTCGTTCATTACCGCCTGTACTCCTCCTGCTGCATATAAATCCTGAATATGATGATGCCCAGCTGGCGCAAGTTTACAGAGATTTGGAACTTTGCCGCTTATTTCATTAACTATATCAAGGTTTATCTCAACACCAGCTTCATGTGCAATAGCAGGAAGGTGCAGAATTGAATTAGTAGAGCATCCCAAAGCCATATCCACAGTCAAAGCATTTTCAAATGCCTTAGGTGTGAGTATATCCGACGGCTTTATATCCTTTTCAACAAGCTCCATAATCTTCATACCCGCCATCTTTGCAAGCCTTATTCTTTCAGCATACACGGCCGGAATAGTGCCATTTCCAGGCAAGCCCAATCCAAGAACTTCCGTCAAACAGTTCATTGAATTAGCTGTGAACATTCCTGAACAAGATCCACATCCAGGGCATGAATTATCTTCATAATCGCATACCTCTTCTTCTGTCATTTTACCGGCTTTATATGCTCCAACTGCTTCAAAAGTACTATTTAAATCCAGCTGCTTTCCGTTTCGTTTTACTGACAGCATTGGCCCCCCACTGACAACAACCGAAGGAACGTTTACTCTTGCTGCTGCCATAAGCATTCCAGGAACTATCTTGTCACAGTTTGGTATAAAAACCATTCCGTCAAAGCTATGGGCCATCCCCATAGCCTCACACGAATCAGCTATAAGCTCTCTTGTCGCGAGAGAATACTTCATGCCCACATGTCCCATAGCAATACCGTCACATACTCCTATTGCACCAAACTCTATAGGAGTACCTCCTGCCATCCTTATACCTGCCTTTACTGCTTCTGCAATCTTATCTAAATGTATATGTCCTGGTATTATCTCATTTTTTGCGTTAACAACTCCTATTAAAGGTCTTCTGATTTCTTCGTCAGTGTAACCCATTGCCTTAAAAAGTGCTCTATGCGGAGTCTTCTCAATACCCTTTTTTACTATATCACTTCTCATATTTTTCTCCTCGCTTTCAAGTTGGTAAAAATATATAAAATTTACTATAAATCTTCAAGACTTCTGACAAAAACTACAGTATGCAATGCTTACAATAATAGCCGGGTAGACCCGGCTATTATTTATTAAAACTATTTTACTACTATACAACTTGGAATGTCCAGTGTTTTAGAAAAAAAGCATGATTCGTTAATTATTTACATGTTAAAAACAAATTTCGTTAAAGCATTACATTATCTTATCTCCGGGGAACATCCAGTGCACAATGAAATTATTCTGGTAGAAAAATTTCGCAATAGTAGACGTTTCTACAGCCTGTGAAAAACCTTTAAATGCAGGTGAAGAAATAAATATCATTATAACTGCAAAAATAATGTACACAGTCAAAAGACCTTCTACAGCACCAAATGCAAACCCACCCAATTTATCCATCTGCTTGAATACAGGCAGCTTTGCTATACCCTCTAAAATAAACCTTAAGAATATCAACCCTACCCTAATCAGTATATACAAAAGCACCAGACTAAGAATATCAACAACAACATGAGTTAATACATCGCTTATCTTGTCCATTATTGCAGTTATATCCAATAGTCTTGTTACATCCTCTTTAGCTAATTGCCCTTTAATCGCTTCTTTTAAAAATCCAGGCAATTTCAAGCTATCAACCACTGACCCGGCCGCAGTCTGTGCTCCATGGTTTACAAGACCTGACTGTGCTTTCTGCTGAAGCAGCAAGTTCTTTAATATCCCTGACTTAATATTGTTAAAAATCGGTGTTTTGTCAAGAATATTTGACAACAGTGGGTAACATTTAACAGATATTATTGACGCAATAAAAAACGACACCAGTTTGAACATGGAATAGATAAATCCATTTTTTATTCCTATAAAGCCAAACCCTAAAATAATTACAAGTACTAATAAATCAGTCCAGTTCATAATAACCTCCCTATTCTTTATTTCATTTGCAACACTGAAAATCTATCCTTGTAAACCAATAAAACCTCACGCCTGCTTATAAAAAAAGCTTCCTTAATTTCTCCTTTTGGTTTATACTCAGCTAGCAGCCTGGCCTTTAAATCAATAATACGAAGCTCGTTTCCTGAGTTTACAGCTATAATATCTTCAAGTGAAGATAGATTTTTAACCTCGCCTTTAATGTCATACTCTGAAATTTTCTTCCCATCGCTATTATATACCCAAATGCCCGCCGATCCGCTTTCAAATATACCTATAGTATCTTCCGGGTTCGCAGCTACTATTGCATATTTACCCTCTGCTATACAGGAACTGAATATTTTACCATTTACATTTTGCTGCCATTTTTGTTTGAAGTTCTTGTCCAACATCATGAATACCGAATCCCCGACAGCCAGCAAATTATCATCATCCATAAACCATAACGAAGGAAATATAGTATTTTCCTTTGTAACTTTACCATCTAACATCTTTCCACTTACATCAGCAAATTCCAATATTGTATTCGTATTAACTCCAGATGTATCTACACTGTTTATAAAAACTTTTTTCCCCGAAGGCGATACCTTCGATGAAATTATAAAGTTCTCAGCCTTCCCTACTGTAAAACACTTCATACCCTGACGGTTATATACCGATACAGCCCCTCTGCTTCTTTCCTCACCGTGTACAACTGATATATAACCTTTGGAATTTATATCAGTATTAATTATATTATTGTCAAGTGCCTTTTCCCATACCATATCCTTTCCTTTAAAGACAAGAATGCTCTTTGCTCCATAATCCGCTACCAAAAGGTATGATCCAGCTGTTTTTACAATAGGATTATTAAGCGATAACGGGAAAGACCACTGTTCATTACCGTTTGTATCGAGATACATTATACTGTCCCGGGTACATTTTACAATATACCCATTATGAGTACCAAATACAGTATTTAAATTGGCATCATATTCATATTCAGTTGAACTCAACTCAAATTTATTGTTTTGGTTTAAGAAATTCCTTCCAAACAAGTCCTTAAGACTTAAACTCTTAAGGTCAACATCCTGACTTCTTAAATATGCAACTCCGGCAGTGCCCGCAATTATAAGTAAAAGCACTAAAAAAGCAACTATCTTGATTCCATTTCTATTTCCATCTTGCCTCGAAGTGTTTTCCGATAACCCCACATTAATTCACTCCAAATTTAATCATTTGTGTACAAACTACATTTTAACATATCGCAGCGGTAGCTGCAATCAAAGTAGATAATTCCCCATAATTCCCCTTCGATAAACAGATAATCATAAAGCAGTTATTTTCTAGCTGTTCTCACACTTCTTCCAGTTGTTTTATTTCGTATACGGGAAGGTACTGCAGAAAACGACTGAATCAGGATCACAAATACCATGAACATACCCATGTATCCAAAAATAGGATAAATAGTAGATATAAGCCCCGAAAAGCCAACATTTGATAATGGTATAGCAAGAGCACAAATAACCAATATTATAATCTTTTTACTTATATTGACCTTGTTGCTTATCCGTTCGACAAAACCAAATCCCGCGGTTAAAGCAGAAACAAACATTGCAAGCAGCAGTATAATAGTATAAAACCCTCCAAGTAATACACTAAAGCTATCAACCATTCCCATAACAGGAAGCTCTTTTGTCGCAATATTAGGGTAAAACAGGTAAATTGCAAAGTTTATTATAATAGCCATGAGGCATAACATTAATCCTCCGAAGACTCCTCCTAAAGCCGCTGTTTTTCTGCTTTTCAGATAAGGCAGGAGGCTACACATGACTACAATTGAGGTAATACTGTTATAACTTACATAAAGCAACGATGAAAAAACCCAGTTATGTGTAAATTTCGATATGCTGCCATAGAAACTGAAGACAGACATCTCTTTACTAAAGATTATATATAACCCAAACCCCATAATACCAAAAATCAGAATTGGCGTCACTATGCTGCTAATGTTCATAATCCCCTTAATTTCCGTAAAAAACACCATTGCACATATAATTGCAACAATGAGCACGGCAAGTTGATTTGATATATTTAATTTATCCGAAACAATTCCTCCAGCGCCGGCTATCATAATACAAAATACAGAAATCATGAATAAAGTAACCAAAATCTCCATCACCCAACCGAGAAACCATCCCACTGTTGGGAATAAAAACTCTTCATAGTTTCGTATTCGTTCACTATACACCTTATCCAGCACCACATATCCTATTATTGAAAACAAAACTCCCGCAAGAACTATGCCATAAAATCCGCCCTCATAATAGCTTGTAAAAAACTGCATTATTTCCTGTCCCGATGCAAAACCTGCCCCTATTATAGTAGCCATATATATACTTGCTACTTTAAATATGTTTTTAAATTCACTAAGCACTCTTAACAACCTCCAACTTAAAGTGCTTGTATAGAAAGTTAATTTCTATTAAGCACATAGTATCTTATCTCCTATAATTCTATGTTGAAGTTGTTTTAGTAATTACTGTTCCTTTATCTTATATAGTTCTTCTAATCACAAAAAAGCCCGAGAGCACCATACTCTCGAGCTTTTCTAAAACAAAACCTTTTATTTAACAACTTTCATTAAACTTTCATAATTCTTTCTTGGACCGTCTCCCGCATCAAAAGCACTCTTCTTTACTACCATTCCAGTGTATTCACCGTTTTTCAAGGCATAATAGTTTCTGTCGTCCTTTGGTATGAATTCAACTACCATTTTTCCAGGTGCACTCTCCAAAGAGTAGGTGATAGTAATTTCAGGAGTACCAGTCGGAGTCTTATCTAACAGCTCTATATCACTAAAGGCAATTCCAATTATGGAGGTGTAATAGTTTCTAAATGCTGATTCGCCTTCATCACCCTTTTTCATAACATCAATACCATCAATGATGAATTTATCTTCTTCCGGCTTTGCACTATCACTTTCTATCTTTAATGTCCTCGTATTTCCGTCTATATTTAATACAACTTCAGAAACATTATAGATTGTAGGTGCATAAACAAGACCCTCACATAATTCTATGGCTTTGATATCTAAAAAAGAGAATAGAGATGAATCAAGAGTAAACACTTCATTACTGCCATCAAGCTTTGCATAATATGCGTATTCAGTCTCACTCTCTTTACCTAAAATTAATTTTAATTTTTGCTTTTCTGTAGCCGCTTCGATAACATATGTTGGATTATCCAATCCGTACTTACTTAAATCTTGCGCATTTTCTTCAACATAATCTGTTACAGAAGCTCTTACAATGGATTCACAAATTGTATTAAGTCTTACCAAATTAATATTTCCTTTAATAGGCTCAAGCATTGTCCATCCTTTTTCACCTGATTTATCTACGGAGAACACTCTCTTTCCGCCTCTATCCAAAACAAATTTTGTAATATCAGTAGAATAAACATCAAATATATATTTATTTCTAAGTTCCTTTTCTGATGCTACAAGCAAATCTCCAGTAGAAGCATAAACAACATAGACGGAATTTCCTTTTTTGACATAGTAACCCTCTTTTGTAGCCGTCATGTTACCAATCTCCAGCACATTCTCAGTTCCATCGGACATTTTTATAGTCACCCTATATGGATTTGCAAGTCCATATTTTTCAAGTGAAGAAGCCTTTTCCTCAACTAATTTGTAAGCTGATAAATCTGCTGCATTTGTCACTATCGCATTCACATTTGTAGCATCAATTTTGAAGTTTCCCCCTGAGGTCATTTCCCACTCTGTACCGTTCTTTTTGAAAACATACTTGCCATCAGTATTCTCTACAGTCAGCTCAGAAGCTTTCTCAGCATCAAACTTCGACACTTCTATCTTTTTATCATCACTCTTGGTAGCGTCTGATTTGGATGAAAGGGTAACATAAGCAAATGCACCTGCCAGAGCAAGCAGTACCACTACAAGAATAATTAAATTCCTGTATAATTTCATAAACGCCTCCTCCTTAACCACACAAATACTCCAATTATGATAATCAGTAGTGGCACAACCAAAACAGTTACCAAAATAACCATCTTTGCACTATTGCTTGTCAAATTTACAGTATCATATACAGTAGTCTTTGGCGTAATAACAAGGTCATTTGCAGTATTACGCATCCAGGAGAAACTTGCCAAAAATAGCTGCATGGTGTTCTGCGAGCCTTCTGAAGGGTTATTTAATACTTCATCAGTTAAACTATAAGCATTTCCGTATACAACAATCTTTGACTTGTATGCACTATTATACTCAGCAGCTGCTCCAACATAAAGCGGCCCCATAGTTGTTTCACCGTTTGTCACTCCATAACTTTCCCCAGTTGCTTTATCACTTGTTTTCAGCAAAGGATAAACCGTTAGCGGCTCCTTTTCATTGCTCAATAAATTTATACTTCTAGAGCTATTTAATACCATATAGAACTCACTGGTATCTTCTCCAGTAATTTCATTCGCCTCAACAAATGGCAGAAACGTGTATGGATCATTAGGGTAATGTCTTTGATCATCATTTTCCTTTACCCTGTCATAGTTCAACCCGATATTATATTCATTCAGTATAGCTTCAAAATTATTAAACTTTTTGTCCCCACTTGTAGGATCAAACATGAATATCGCATTACCATTCTTTTTAAAGTAATTGGTTAGCCTATCAGCTTCCGCTGATGATAAATCTGATTTGGGACCTGCAATTACAACTATCTCTGCATCTTCCGGAACCTTCTCCACAACTGCAAGATTTATTGTTTTAACAGAATAATTGCCGTTTTCCAAAATCTGCTTCATGCCTGTATACTCACTATCCAAAGCCCTTTCACCATGGCCTTCAAGGAAATAGATAACTGGAGTTTTTTCATTTGTTACATACTTTACAGCACCGGTTATACTTTGTTCAGCTGTAAAAAACGGTGTTCCTGTCTGTTGATCTGATGTAAACAATTCCTGTGCTACTACTTTTTTTGATTTACTTCCGCTTGATACGACAATATTATCTACCTGCAAGCCCAACAGATTGTCCTTATCCAATTTACTTATTATTTCAGGGTGCTTATCAGGATCAACATATTCAACCGTTACTTTAGGATATTCCTCATACTTATCCAAAAACTCGGTTATCATTTCACCTGCCCCTTCAATCTCCATAAGCTCCTGCTTATCAGCTAAAAAAGTAATTTTGACATCCTGTTTAAGCTCATTGAGTATTTTATCAGTTTGTTCGCCTATAGAATACATCTTATTAGGCGTCAAATCCCACTCAACATCAAATTTATCGATTTCAGCCAACAGGTTAACCGCCACCATTATCCCAATTACTACCAGACTTAAAATTGTGAAGATACTACCGTATTTAAAATTTTTATTCTTTAATATACTCATCTATATCACCCCTGACTCCATCGCTTTTTTTCTAATATTATCATTGCCAAAGCAAGAAAAACTCCTATTAAGCTGAAAAAGAATACAAAGTCTTTAAGATTAATAGTTCCCTGTACAAATTCCTGGAATCTTCCATAAAATGAAATCCAATCTGCAAGCTTATAAAGCACTCCGCTCAAAGCGCCCTTAAAAAAGTCTATAACCCATACAAAGAACAAACTTAAAGCTCCTATTACTGCTGAAACTATAGCATTCTCTGTCAGAGAAGATGCAAACACTCCAAACGCAACAAAGAATGCCCCCATAAGAATATATCCCATATAACTTGTGATCATTGAAGATACATTCAAATCACCTGATACTGCAATAATAATTGGATAAATAGCTGTTACAGCAACCATCATTAAATAAACCATAAGCGCCGCAAAATATTTGCCCATTACAATTGCAGGTACTCCATTAGGAGAAGTCATCAAAAGGACTTCTGTACCATTTTTCTTTTCCTCGGCAAATACCCTCATTGTTAGAATAGGTAACACAAAAGCAAGCATAATACCTAAGTTATAGATTATTGCTCCAAACAACGTCTGTGTAGGTCCACTTGCTTGCAAAATCGGCTTAATAAAGTTAAGCGATAGCAAAAAAGTATAAACACCAGTTAAAACGTATGCTAAAGGAGAATAAAAATAGCCTTTAAGTTCTCTTTTAAAAATTGACCACATAATTATTCATCCCCCTTTTCTTCGTCTGGAATATCTTGTTCTTCTACTTCTTCCGAAGTTATCTCTTCATCATTTTCCTGTTTATTCTTATCCAAATCAGCATTCGGATCCTTTGATGTAATCTTAAGGAATACTTCTTCAAGATTCATTCCTACAGATTTAATCTCTAATATAGGATAACCGTGTTTAGCCATCTCAAAGAAAATAGGCTTCCTAAGATCTACATCCTTATTAGCTTCAACTAAATATTCATAAGCATCCTCAAACTTACCGTTTTCTGTAACGTTATTTACTCCATCGATACCTTTAAGAGCTTTTACAACTTCATTGCTAGGTCCATCTATCTTTACAGAGTACATTGCAGAACCTTCAACACTCTTTGTAAGATTTTCCGGGGTATCAACTGCAACTATCTGCCCCTTGTTTATTATGACAATACGTTCACAAACCGCGCTGATTTCCTGCATTATATGCGAACTAAGGATTATAGTGTGATCCTTTCCAAGAGCTTTGATCAACTTTCTGACTTCAATAATCTGAGTTGGGTCAAGTCCAACTGTAGGCTCGTCCAAAATAAGAACCTCAGGGTTACCTATAAGTGCTTGTGCCAAGCCTACCCTCTGTTTGTATCCTTTTGAGAGGTTTTTTATAAGTCTTTTACTGACGTCTGAAATCTTTACCAGTTCCATAACATCAGATACCTGACTTTTCCTTTTCTTTCTGTCAACCTTCTTCAGATCACTTACGAAATTCAGGTACTCACTAACTGTCAAATCTGTATAAAGCGGAGGCATTTCCGGTAAATATCCAACTCGCTTCTTAACCTCGCGAGGATCTACGCTAACATCATACCCATTTACTTTTACAGTTCCACTTGTTGAAGGCAGATACCCAGTTATCATATTCATTGTAGTAGATTTACCTGCCCCATTTGGCCCTAAGAAACCAAGTATTTCACCTTTTTCTACAGTAAAACTTAAGTTTCTGACAGCCTTTATTTGACCATAAGATTTAGTCAAATCCAGCACTTCAATCATCGTGTTCTCTCCTTCCGTTCGTTCATAGTTCTACAAACCCACGACACATAATACCATTATCCTAAAATAATTTTAATAAATTGTGAACAAATTGTAACCATTTTTTTTGCTGTGATGTTTAGAAAAGTATAATATGACCTGCATATTATATAGCTTTTTAAGGCTTTTATCAAGATATATTTGACAGGTTTACATTGGCAGAAAGCTATACCCCTTTAAACTGTAAGCACATAGGAAAGGTCTCACATAATATGGAATGCTGAAAATATAACTTCAGCCTTTCCTAGGTGAGACCTTAAAATAAATGTCTTGTTTATTATAAACTTATATGTACTTTCTATTTACTTTGAAGAAACTTGATATCACCGGCCCAAGGGCAGAAAAACCTGCTACAAGTACCCAGTCATAATATGATAACGGCACTGTCTTGAATATTCCCTGAAAAGTGGGTATATATACAACACCTATGATCATGATCAGTGAACAGATTACCGACAAAACAAGCGGGATGTTGTTAAAGATCGGTATCTCAAATATATTCTTTCTCTCAGATTTGCATTCAAATACATGTACAAGTTGAGTCAACACAAGTGTTACAAAAGCCCCAGTTCTTGCTGTAGTAACATCTTTCGTAAAGTACAGTACACTTATAAACACTGCCAGTGTGCTTAATCCCACAAGCAAGCCTCTAAAAAGTATCAGGTTTAACAGACCATTGGAAAATATATTTTCTTTAGCTCCCCTTGGAGGTCTCATCATTATATCCTTTTCTGCCGGATCGAGACTTAAGGCGATAGCCGGAAGTCCATCGGTCACAAGATTAACCCACAGTATCTGTATGGGTAAAAGCGGAAGAGGCAATCCTATAAGCGTTCCAAGGAACATTGTCAATACTTCGCCTATGTTACACGCCAACATATATCTGATGAATTTTCTGATATTATTATATATAACTCTGCCCTCTTCAATTGCTGCTACAATAGTTGCAAAATTGTCGTCCAATAGTATCATTGAAGATGCCTCTTTTGTTACATCTGTTCCGGTTATGCCCATCGCAATCCCAATATCAGCTTCCTTTATGGCAGGTGCATCGTTCACACCGTCTCCTGTCATAGCTACAATATGCCCCTGTTTTTTTAGTGCCTTTACAATTCTAAGCTTGTGCTTTGGTGAAACCCTGGCATAAACTGATACATCATTTACTATGGACTGCAGCTTTATATCATCCATGGCTTCAAGTTCTGTACCAGTCATAACCTTATCGCCGTCCATGGCAATACTCAGTTCTCTTGCTATAGCTCCTGCTGTTATCTTATGATCACCAGTTATCATTACTGGCTTTATTCCTGCAAGTCTACATTTTCTTACGGCATTTATAGCTTCTGTTCTTGGCGGATCTATCATCCCTATGAGTCCTACAAAAACAAGGCCCTCTTCAACATGTACATTGTCATAATTTCTGGAATTTAATTTTTTATATGCAACACCTAAGACTCTTAATGCCTCCTTCGCAAGTTCATCATTTTTTCTTAAAACTATCCGTTTATCCTCTTCACCTAATTCCCTAATACCGCTAGCTGTGTAAATCTTAGTGCATTTTTCAATTATTATATCAGGTGCTCCCTTGGTAAATGCATATATTTCTCCCTTTCGGGTCTCACATATTACCGACATACACTTTCTATCCGAGTCAAATGGAAGCTCACCAATCCTAAAATAGCTGTTATTCAACTGTTCCTGTGTCAGGCCTGCCTTGGCACCTAAAACCAGGAGAGCAGCTTCTGTAGGATCACCGCTTAATTCCCATTTTTCATTCTTTGAAAACATTGCCTTCATCTTATCAAAAGCATTGTCATTATCCTTAATTGTTTTCACCATAACAGCATTATTACACACACCTCCAATTTCTATTGTAAGCTTCAAGCTTGCCCGTTGGAGTGGATCTGCTTTTTTCCCCGTAATGGTAAATTCGCCTTCGCTGCTCAATGATCCCCCATTTATTTCTACAACACTTCCACCTGTATAAACCTTTCTTACAGTCATCTTATTTTCAGTCAAGGTACCTGTCTTATCCGAACAAATTACACTGGCACATCCTAACGTCTCAACTGCCGGAAGTTTTCTGACAAGTGAATTTCTCTTAAGCATTTTTTGCACCCCAAGTGCAAGAGCAATCGTAACTATAGCCGGCAGTCCTTCAGGAACCGCCGCTACAGCAAGACTTATACCCGACAGAAGCATGGTAAAAACCTTTTCTCCCCTAATGATACCGGTTATCGATACAATAGCACAAATTACAAGGCAGCCATATACAATGAATTTTCCCAAATGATCAAGTCTTTTCTGAAGGGGAGTTTCTTCATCTTCTATGTTCTGGATCATATCTGCAATCTTGCCCATTTCAGTAAGCATACCCGTAGCACTGGCTATAGCTTTTCCCCTTCCGCTTGTTACAATCGTTCCCATAAATACATGATTCAATTTATCCCCAATATTTTCAGCCTTTTTGCTCCCTGATTCCAGAGTTTTTTCAACAGGTACCGACTCACCGGTAAGCAATGATTCGTCAACAAGCAGTCCATTGGCATCTACCAGCAAAGCATCCGCAGGTACTCTATCACCCGCTTCAAGTACTATCATTTCTCCGGGTACTATCATTTCTGCCTGAATCTCCACAAGCCTTCCATCCCTGATAACCCTGGCAACCGGCGCTGCAAGTCCCTTCAAAGCTTCCATGGTTTTTTCAGTACGGTACTCTTGAATAAATCCAAGAACAGAATTAATAATTACTATTGCTACTATAGTAATAGCTTCAGTTATTTCACCCATAAAAGCCGATATAAGGGTACAAGCAATAAGGATCAGTACCATAAAATCACTAAACTGCTCAAGTAGGATTTTAAGTGCTGAGATTCTCTTTTTTTCGGCCAGGGTATTAGGACCATATTTTTCAAATTTTCGTTTTGCTTCCTTTTCACTTAAGCCCGTGTAAACCGTACTTTCCCCGTTTAGGCTTTTCAGCGAAGCACCCGTGGTACTCAATACATATCACTCCTTTTCGTAAGCATAAAGCGTCTCACTCAAAATCAAGTACTTTTATTTAATTTCAAGTCCCCATATAGTCCTATTTTTATTCAAAAATCACAATAAATAGACCAACTTATACCCTCATTATTACAATTTCAAAATTTAGCGGGAATTTGCCGAAAAAAAAGTGGCTTCCGCCACATTTTCACATTCAAAGTTAATCTTTTTAATACACTTATTTATCGTACATCAAGTTTTCAACACTGCTCATAAAATCTCTCGAATTAACATTCTCCATATAATTTACAAACAGAATTTCATTTATGCCTTTTGAATCAATAAAATCAATAAGATTCCCATGTATAGTAATATCATAAAATCTTGGATCAACAACATATATTTCTTCATAGTGCGGCAAAAGAAAAGGTACTATAGTATTACCATAAGAGTCCTTTACTACTAAAAGTTTTTTGCCGTTTTTATTTTCAGTTTTAATAACAGCCCAGGTAGCATCCCCGCCACTCAGGAATACCAGGTATTTATCCTTCTTTGTTTCTGCGTACTTCATATCTATGATCTTTGCTTCACTGCAATTATTCCAATGATGCATTTCATATTTATAGTTTACATACGGAATATAAGCATATATAGTATCAGGATTATCCTCAATACTTTTATCCATTGTTTTAGAATAAGAACTTCCTAGAAAATTATCAATTTGCACAGTTTGGTATTTTTCAAGAGGTACTGTATCTTCATTTTTGGTTTTCATAAAGGCCGAATAACCGTAATATGCACCTAAAGCGGTCCAATGGTGATCACTTCTGAAGTAGATATATTCATCCTTATGGGTGTTTAATATGTCATATGCATTTACGGAAGTAATTCCGCTGCTAAATTTTGTATCCAGGAACTTTATCGCATTATTCTGAGAATCGGATATTCCTTTATACTTTTTAAGTTGTACAAATTCACTATTTGTTGGTGCAATCAAAGAATATACGGGTATTTTATTGTTTAACCGTTCATTATACTTATTTAGCACCTCAGCATAATAATCAAAACTATCCTTGTTAAACTTAAAGAGTTCCACCGCTTTTCCATCAATGACAAGCCAATAGCCAACCCCTTCACTTTCATTATACTTTTTTTCCGCAGTTGGAGAAGGCGCGCCAGATGTATTCTGAGGTTCCTTTGTAGCACTTACTTCATCGCCCGTATCAACTTTTTTATCCCCAACTGTATTAATTTCCTTGGACTTGTCGGCAACAATTATTTTTGCATCGGAGGTATTAAAAAACATTGCCTGTTTGATACCTGAACTTATTCTTAAAAGCTTGTCCCTCCAAATAAAAGTATCGTTATAATAATCATTGTAGTCGCTGAAGTAGCTGCCGTTTGCTAATGTAGATAAGGTAAAGTCAGGCTTTTGCTTCAACGCCCTATTTTCAAGTTCTGAAACTTCAGGTTTGTTTATGTTAACAAAATTTGCAATACCTAAAATCAATATTATGGCAAGAAATATTATTGTATCTAACTGTAACTTTTTCATAACCAAACGCCTCCAATAGGTTATTTAATCGATGCCACCATACCGGTGCCTCGTATAAGAATCAATTTTCAGGGCCTTTGGGGCTTAGAACAGCAGCAGCGCATTCTTAACATTATAAAAGATATAGTTCCTCTGCTTATCGCAGACGATTTTACTACTTTGATTGCAGCTTCCGCTGCGATAAGCAGTCAGTTTGACAAATTGCACTAGAACTTATAGTAGAGGAACGGGTTGTATGACTGACCTACAAGCAGAATAATTGACCCTATAAATATTGCAATATTAGCAGTGGATTTTATTAACTGGTCAACAGAGTAAATCCCTATTTGCTTTTCGCTCAGAATTCTTTTCAATCGTTCAAAAAGCTTTTTTACAACAGGTGTACAACCGATTAGAGCAATTAAAATAAAGATTATATAATTACCCATACAAATTGCAACCTCGGGACTTGACCACGAAGGAGCATTTATTCCAAACATTATCCCGATAAACTGAAAGGCCTGCCTTAAATCGGTATGGTAGAAGAATACCCAACCTACAAGTATTATTACAAAAAAGTAGGCTCTCCATAAAACTTGAGGTATTCTTTTTTCAAACTTAAATAACACGTACTTTTCCACAACTATAAGCATAAAGAAATAGATTCCCCATACAATAAAATTCCAGCTTGCCCCATGCCAGAAACCGGTAAGAAACCATACAACCATCATATTCCTTATATGATTTTTTCTATTCCCTCCAAGCGGAATGTAAACGTAATCTCTGAAAAATGACGTTAATGACATATGCCATCTGCGCCAGAATTCAGTAGCAGATTTTGCTACATACGGATAATCAAAGTTCTCCTTATAGTTAAAGCCATACATTTTCCCCAAACCAATTGCCATATCTGAATAACCCGAAAAATCAAAATAGATTTGTATTGCAAACAATAAAATTCCCATCCACGCTCCTAATACAGGTAATCGTGTGTAGTCACTATCCAGAAAAGCTTGAGCAAATTCGCCCGCCTGATTTGCAATTATAACCTTTTTCCCCAGGCCCACAATAAAACGGCTCACACCATTATTGAACGCCTCTGCCGTCAGCATTCTGTTTTCAATATTTTGTGCAATATCTTTATATCTTACAATAGGTCCTGCTACAAGGTGATGAAACAAGGATACAAACAGCAAAAATTTGAACGGAGATTTTTGCGCTGTTACCTCTCCTCTGTACACATCAACTACATAGGAAATGGACTGGAATGTGTAAAATGAAATTCCAATCGGAAGGCTAAAGCTCACAACCGGTATATCTAAGCCTGATAAATTATTCACATTCTCTGCTATAAAACTAAAATATTTAAAGAATCCAAGAATAAGGATATTGCCCGTAACGGATAAAGCGACTATCCCCTTACCCTTCCAACTTCCTCTGTACTTTTGGACAAGAAGGCCGTTAGTGTAATCAAATAATGCTGTAAAAATTAAAACACTAATCCATATCGGCTCTCCCCATGCATAAAAAATAAGAGAAGTAATGATAAGTACCCAATTTCTGCAAGTATCGTTGTTGATTGAATAATACAAAATGAGGTTTATAGGCAAAAAGACGCACAAAAACAAAAGACTTGAAAAGACCACGTAGAATCCCCCAATCCATGTTGTGATTTGATAAATTTTAAACTTATAACTAGACTCTACACCTATTTTAGATTTGTTTCAAGTTGTTGGGGTTAATTCCCTGTTCTATTTACTGGCTTGTAAGGATGATATTACTATTTTTCATTTCCATATTTTCAAACTGCTTCTTCTTGCACCCAGAAAGTTCCTTCTCCCATATTTCTCTATAACCTCTCTTCCATTTTCACCCTTTAAAAAAACAACATCCCCCGGACTGACATATTTGTTCCAATACTTTTTAAATACTATTGCCTTTTCCTTAATATTGAAAACATCGGGCAAGGGGTGATAAAATGACAAAACCGGCTTACATTTATTTGCACCATATTTTAGTATATATGCAAACTTTCCTAAAGATTCTTTAGGAACAGCAACTTCATATCTTTGAATTGCATATCTCTGATTTTCTAACGGCGAAAAAATCTGACCCAATGAGCTTGAAAACAATTCAGAATCAACTTCATATCCATCAAGGTAAATTCTTATAGTCCCGTCTGATCGTTCTGTGATAACAATTTTATCCTCTTCAATTTTTTTATTTATCATTTCACATTCCGCCATAGCATTTAAAATGCATTTCGCTATGTCTGAAATAGCCGATCTTGCTGCAAGCTGGAAAAAGTTTTCATTTCCGTATTTCCATAAATCGTTTATCCCCTGATACGTCTTAAATGACATAAATCCTGCAACACCAAAAAGTGTAATTGAAGCAGGAAGCGAAAACATAACAGCAGCAGATGCAGCAGCAACTGAAAGTACTGAAGCTGTTGTCTTACCTGCACAGCTTTTTATCTTATTGCCCAAGACTTTCCTCTCGTTGACAAAAACACTGCTGTCCTTCATGCTAAATGATTTTAACAACTTAATCTCACAGCACCCAAGTTCAATATTTTCAAAGGGCTCTCCAACCCGCCACATCTTATAAATCCTATTTCTGTCAAAAGCCATTTCTATCATGTTTTTGTTTATTCTCTTCATATCATCGAGATTAATGAGCCCCTCCTGTCTTCCAAGAGATGGGTCAAGGTGATTTATTCCTTTTTGTATCTGCCCGTCATCGCATACTCCATAGTACTGGGCATGTTTTCTATAAAGCCTTTCAAGATCGTTGTATCCTTTTTCAAGTCCTGGTGCAATACATATAACATCCCAATTGTTTGCAACCTTTTGCGGGTCACTGGAACTTTTCCTCAGACTTCTACCTTTGAGCTGATTTACAGATGCATAAGTAGTCACCGCAGTAAGATCAATCAGAGTATTTAAATTCAGGCTGTCCCAACCTTCGCTTAAAAGTCCTCTAGTACCGATAATACACTTTGTAACACCTTGTTCAAATAGATAAGTAGTCATCAACACTGAAGTTTTAGAACCCCAATCTTTTCCTGATCCAATAACACAAACAAACCCTCCGGACTCTTCTTTAGACAATTCGAGATTTATATCCATATTATTCTCTTTGGCCCATTTAAGTCCATCCTCAACAAATTTCTTAGCCAGATCGTCATCTAGAATAAGTCTCTTTGCTGTTATCATGACCGGGTCAAGGACATCAGTAGAATTATCCGATACCAATGCCTTCATTACTGCTACTGCACCACCGCATTCCTCATCCATCAAACCTTGTGACTTTGTGATTGAAAGTGCATTGGAAATTTCAAAATCTGTAATAATTGCTGCTCTTATTTTGTCTCCCAAACCACTCATTTCTGCTTTTAATATCTCCTTTACAGCATCTGTCTTACTTTTGCTGTATGCGAGTATTCTATCAAGAGGAGAACTATTGCTCCTTATTCCATTCTCAGAAAGTACATATCCAAGGCTCTTAAGTGCATCACGTATACTGTCATACAGCACTTTATCAGCCTCTTTATTACTAAGCTTCAACAAATTCAACGCATAATCCTCAATAAGGATAATCCAATCGTTAAAGTTTAATTGCTCATACATGTCTTCAGTTATTGTTATATCCCACGGAAGTTTGCAGTTGTTTTGCAAAAGAAATTTTACTCCAGCTGCAGCAAACCCTGGTCTGGAATTTATAAATTTAGTCCACTCCTGAGTTTCTCCGGATAATAATTTCCTTTTGACAATTCTATCAAAAACCCAGAAATAAAAGTCGTTATTACTGTTATTAAAAAGCTCAGTTAACTCTTTAAATTTCAAGTGACAATTTTCAATGTATTCTAACTCTGCCTTTATAGGCGTACAAAAATAAACAAGATCCTGATATGGTGAAAGCAGTCCCTCTTTCACGATTGCTGGAACCGGTATATAATAATCTATTTCACCAAGCAGAGCAGTATAGCATTCTATTTTTTCTCTGTCCTCATCCAAAGGAGGGGTTGCAGTCAGCCCTATAACACAGGATGCATTCAATTTAACTATAATCTCTCTCATCACAAGAGCCCAATAGTTTTGAAGGTGATGGCATTCATCAAAAATTACAGTATGGATTTTATTTTCTTTTAATCTATTAATTATGTCCAAAGTATTGGCGTGTAAAATCTTTTCAATATTGCAATTGGGATCATTAAGCAAGCTCTTTCTGAGCTTTTTGCTGTATTTTGATATTTCTGTCTTATATGCGTCAGGATTAGTATTCTTCATTGTGTTTATTCGAAAAAGAGCTTCCTCATGCGGCACACCTTGGGTACTGCTGATTGAATCCGCCCATATATTTTCCGATATTCTTCCAAAGGATTCGTCATCACCTACCGGAACACTGAGCATTTGATATGTAAATATGTTGATAAGACCTACGTTATTTGCATCCGTGTTTACCAACTTTTTTAATTCAATATTCTCAGAAGGCATAAAAAGGTTAAACTTGTCCAACCATTGACCCTGTATCGTAGTATTTGGGCATATAATGAGCATAGGATTACCCATCCTTATCCCCATCTCTATACCCATGATTGTCTTTCCTGAACCGGGAGGAGATACTACATGAAATTTAAAAGGTGTATCTTTGTGCTTAAGAATAATTTGTTCAAATTTCTCCAGCACTATTTTCTGGTGCTTTCTAAACTCCAACTGGAATTTGAAATGCTTTAAAAGATTTTCATAATTAAATTCATTCATAATATTTCTCTCTATAATCCTTTGTTATTGATTCGTCAATTACGTTGCTAAGCGCTTCAGCTTCATTAATCAAATCATCACATGACTCCTTGAAATTTGTCTCATCGGCTTTCATGTAAAACTGGTTGTTAAGAGAAGTAATAAGACTATATATCCTGTTCATTTTATCCTTAGTCCCATCAACATGCTGAATAACTGTCATATCAGCGGTGTCAGCTGCCTTTAATGATACCAAAGAATCCGCCAGTTCAAAATACAGGCACATAAGTTGTAATATTTTTTTTACAAGCATCTCCTGCAGCGGAGTGCAATTCCCTACAGGCTCACACTTTTCCACTAAACGCCTCTTTATATCCATCAGTTCAACCAACTCTCGGCCAAACTCAATCCTGCAGCGTGTGTATATATCTTCAAATGTTGAATTGCACTTTTTCCCAAGACTAGCTATCTCACTTTTTGGTCTTTTTAGGGACTGACTTTTAAACAGTTTTTCAATTATTTTTTTTATTACTCTGCTTATTTGGCTCATAGATAAACCCCATTGCTTTTTTTATAGAAAAATTATATCAACTTTATAGCTTCAAAACAATCATACAATATCAACAAGCTATTATAAAGAATATGTAATTATATTTGTAGTCTTTATGGCTATCTAAATAGATACTAAAAGTATCATTTTTATATCAACTTTTTCCAAAATATAACTTTACATTTTATTATATACTATGTTAGAATCCGTACATACATCTTCAATATATGGTTATTAATCAGATATTTCCCACATAAAAACTATGCCATATTATATTGATTATTGTAAAAAGCATTTTAAAACGGGGTTTGTATGAATTTTATTGAAAAACACTTAACTTCATTTATAAGTAATACATTAAAAGTTGTATTTATATTAATACTAATAGGAAGTATATTGGCATCTATAATTTTGAGTAAAATGGTATTTCACAACAATGTTGGTTATTTTATTCTAACAAATACAACACTGACTATATTAACTTTAGCAATTGGCTACCTGTTTTATAGGTACTTGAAGAGTTCAAAAAACTACACAAATGCCTTACTGATAATATTATCCTTAGCCTTTTTAGCAAGAATTTTATGGATTTTTGCAGTAAATACACAGCCCTTTTCAGATTTTGGATTAATGTTTGAATGTGGCGGCCACTTTGCCAAGGGTTCTTATTGGATATTTAAAGGAACAAGCTATATAGGAAGGTTTACCCACTTGACAGCATTCACTATATATCTGGGATTGATTCAAAAGTACTTCGCCAATGCCTTGCTTATTGTTAAGATAATTAATGTTATTTTATCAACATTGAATATTTATTTGATTTATCTGATAAGCAATGAATTGTTTGATAACAAGGAAAAAGCCCTTTGGGTTTCCTTAATATCATGTTTATTCCCTCCATTTATAGTCTATAATTCAGTAATTTGCTCGGAGAACCTGGCTATGCCGTTTTTCCTGGCAAGTATATATCTGTTTATTCTGGTAGTAAAATCTAAGAAATCACCAATATGGTTATTATTTGCAGGCGCTGTATTAAGTATAGGGAACATATTCAGGTCTGTGGGCATTGTAATTCTTATAGCATATATCCTTTACTTGATAATTTATTGCAATAGGAAAAAGGTTATATCCTCCTGTTCTCTAATACTGATTTCCTTCATTATTCCCTTATATATGGTTAGTTCAATCTTAATAAGTGCAGGCATTACTGAATATCCTCTTTGGCAGGGAAGAGAGCCAGCAATAACCTCAGTCTTAAAGGGAACAAATATCGAAGCTAATGGTATGTGGAATAAGGAAGACAGCGAAATTCCCACAAAATATAATTTCGATTATAAAGCTATAGAAAAAGCCTCAAAAGATATAATTAGAGAAAGATTAACAAAAACACCTATCCACAAGCTGGTTATATTTTACACAAGGAAGTTTGTAACACAATGGTCAGTAGGTGACTTCTCCTCCCTATATTGGTCAACTACCAAAGTAAGCAAGGAAAATGCTGCCTCGCAGTTAAGCAGGTTTGCAACACCTTATTCTCAAATATACTATATAGTAATTATAGCCTTTGCTTTGCTAGGCTTATTCAATAAGGAGTACCGCACAAAAAATAAAGTGATAAACCTATTTTATATAATTTTCTGCGGTTATGGACTATTCTATCTTTTAACAGAAATGCAAGCCAGATATGCGTACATTGCATCATGGATATTCCCAATATTGAGCTATACGGGTACTTTGCTGCTTTTAGAAAAATGGAAAAAGCAAAAAGCTGTCACAAGTAACCAAAATGCACCTCAGCCAGTCCATCTACATCTAAATTAAATACAATATTTTGCAGTAAAAATGCAGTAAATACCAATAGTGGGATGAGAACATTCAAAACATTCCCATCCCACATATAATCTGTCAGGTTGTTTTTATTTCTCGTTTAATTTTTGCATTTCTTTTGCAAAATCTTCTGGTGATATCTGACCAGCAATTAATTCAGCAACCAGATTCTTATGTATATCTGCATCAGCAGCTTCTAAAAATACGTCCCACCAGAGAACCCAAGCTGTAGAATCCTTCGTCATACTAACCATTTGCTTAACCATAGGAGACACATTTGAGTCATCTACCTGTACGTTCCATCCTGGCATACCAGCGTTTGCCAGATATGCTTCTCTAGCCATATCTTCTGCTATAAACTTTACTACCTTAACGGCCATGTCCTTATTTGAAGTACCTGAACTAACCATAAATCCATCTCCAGCTCCTCCGAAATACTCTGTTGCACTTCCTTTTCCACCAGTAATTGACGGGAATTTAACAGCAAGAATTTTGCCCTTAACCTTTGAAGTTTCACTTTCAACCACACCAGCCACCCAGTTACCATTAAAAAGCATGGCGGCTTTTCCCTCTGCAAATTGATTATTGCCACTATCGTAGGACAATTTTAGCGGGTTTTCTCCAAAAGCACCGGCTTTTGATAATTCGACCAGCTTTGCTGCAGCATCAATAAACTCAGGAGAGTTAAAAGAGGCTTTTTTGTTAAGAGTTTTGATACACTGTTCTGCTCCTGCTGTACGAAGTGCAAGAATGTCGTAATAGAACATGGCAGGCCATAATTCTTTAGCCCCGTTTATCATAGGAGTTATACCTTTTTTTGAGAAGGTATTCACTGCTGTTAGTAGTTCTTCATAAGTTTCTGGGATTTTTACACCATTCTGGTCAAACAGTTCCTTATTACAGTATAAAGGAGCCACCTGCATCTGATAAGGCAAGCCATATACTTTGCCATCATAAGTCATACTGTCTGTTATTCCGGGTAAGAGCTTATCCTTTATATCTCCCATATATTCATCAAGAGCCAATACCTTGCCTGATTCTACAAAAGGTTTTGAAAAGCCTGCAGACCATGTAAAGAAAATGTCAGGAAGCTGGTTGGTTGACACGGCATTCTTCAGTTTTGTCTTATATGACTCGTTATCTATCCCTTCTACTACAAGTTCTACATCCTTAAATTGTTCTTTAACATGTGTTAGAACATTCTGAAATGGTTTTTTATTTCCATCACTGTCTGATACCCACGCATGCCATAGCTTGAGAGTTACTTTGTTGTCTGCCTCTGATTTTGTTTCCAACTTAGGCTGTTGTGTATCATTTTTTGCTTCACCACTACTTGCACACGCTGACATACTGAATAGCAAAGCTGCAATAGTTATCATGTAAAGTGCTTTTCTCATTGCATATCCTCCTTGTATTTTGTATTCTAGGTATTTTTGGTGTTTATAACATTGTGAAATTTAATATTGTAGCTACTCAACACGAAATTTTGATATTGATTCACCTAAATGTTCGGCCATGTTGTTTAATTCCTTGGAGATGTTTGACAATTCTTGAGCATATACTGATTGCTGTTCAGTTGATGCAGTTACTTCCTCGGCAATTGAAGCTGTCTCCTGAGAAATAGCAGCGATGCTTTCCATGGAAGTTGCAGCTCTATCTTTTGAATCTAGAACATCTTTAATTGAATCGGATACATTATTTATACAAACTACTATATTTTCCATTGCTTTAAATATTGACTTAAATGAGTCATTAGTTTCATTAACTACAGACATTTGATCGTTTACATTGCTGTGTGCACTATAAGCTACTTTTACAGTTTCTTCTGTTTTTGCCAAAATACCATTAATAATGTTACTGATCCTGATTGACGCTTCTTTTGACTGCTCGGCAAGATTTTTAACTTCATTTGCGACTACTCCGAAGCCTTTTCCCGCCTCTCCAGCTCTTGCTGATTCTATAGCTGCATTGAGAGAAAGAAGGTTTGTCTGCTCTGCTATTCCCACAATTGTTTCAATTATATTCTTAATTTGATTTATATCCTTACTGAGTGCTGTAACGTCTTCTATTACTTTGTTAGAGGCCTTACTTGTTTTTGCTGCTTTGTTATTTAAGGTTTCTACAACTTCAAGTGCATTCTGGCTGAGTTTTTTAGTGTCTACCACTACTTCAGCCATGGCTCCCATATTACTTTCAACCTTGTTGATACTATCTGAGAGCACTCGAATACTAGAGGCACAACAATTTATTTCTGTTGCCTGTTCATAGGCATCTGCAGCTACTTGCTGGATGATTTGATCTATCTGTTTTGCAGAAAGACTGGTCTGTTCAACTGAGTTATCCATTACTGAGGAGTGTTTCAAGACATCGTTGGAGGAAACCTGAACTTTGGATATAAGAGAACTTACGTTGGATATCATGTCTTTAAAGTCTTTTACCACATCTGAAATTTCATCTTTACCATGATCCTCTATATTGGCTGTAAAATTACCATTTTTCGCTTCGTTCATAAGTATAGCTATTCTATTGAGTGGGAATGAAATACTCAAAGATATTACAAAGGATATCAGTACTGAAAGAATAATACATACAATGATAAAGATAAGCAGAGAGTTCCTGATTTTCTCCGGTTCAGTTTTAGTAAATGATAATGGTATTTTGCCTGCAACAATCCAATCAGTTCCTTCAATAGATTTATAAGAAACCAAACTATTATTAAATTCAAATACGTGTATATTAGCCTTTGCTTCTTTGTCGATTTCGTTAACAAGATTTTGCTCACTATAAACTTTTCCAAGCTCTTCTTGATTTTCTGATGAAATGACTGTACCGCTTTTATCTATGATAAAAATTTCTGAATTGCCGCCTATGTCAATATCTTTATAGACATTCATTAATGCCTCGTTTTTCAGACCTATAAATAAATAGCCCAATTTTTTGTTGGATTGCGAATCCTTAACCAATTTTGTACAAACCAAATCAAAGTTAGTATTGAATGTTGCAGTTGTCCATACAGGAGCTCCATCTCCTTTATCTGCTAGCTTAGATAATGTGTCGGTTATACCATTCATTTCACTCACAAATTGATAATCTATAGGATCACAATTTTCTATCTGAAAACGTGCAAAAGATATGTCTTTAATAAGAGTAAATTTTGTCCTAAATAAATCCTCTAAAATTTTCATAGTCTTAAATTTTTCAAAATCACTTTCTGCGGCAGATATCTTTTGCGCTTTCTGCTGAATATCCTTGTCAATAGAAATATCAATAGCTTGTTGACTGTATTTATCCAATTGCCCATCAATACTTTTGTTTACTTGTTCCATAAATTGCTCGGTATAGCTGTTGATTTTGGATTCTATTGCATTTTTTGACAAAGTATACGAAAAGACACCAACACATGCAAGCGGGATTATTGAAAGCGCTAAAAATGCCAACATTAAACGTATCTTAACTTTAGTTCTTCTCATAAAGCCGAGTTGAGAAAGCTTTTTAGCTATTTTCTGCAGCATAATTATTTCACCTCATATCAGATTTGTAATACTTCAAAGAACTTAACCAGAGTTATATTTCAATCAAGCGCCAGTTGATTCCAATAATTATCAAGAAAATGCAATCCCTAGGTTTTGTGTATATATATTTCTGCTTATTATATATCGGAAAAAACTTTTATTTGAATAGCCGTTACTATCATGTAATATATGTATATTGCAGCAGATGCAGGAATTTAAGTAGTACTACCCGATGCAATCATAGGAGTAACCGATTTATGTCATATGAAAAAACAGACGAATTCAAAGAAGGAATATCTATTCTGTGATATAATGAAAAGATATGTTACTACGAAAGGTTAGATGATACAATATTATGCATACAGCTCGAAAATACGAATTAGATATGTGCAATGGCCCACTTTTATCTAAAATAGTACTGTTTTCCATTCCCTTGATACTGACAGGAATTTTACAGCTTCTCTATAATGCTGTAAACATTGTAGTTGTTGGGCGATTTGTAGGGAGCAGTGCTCTTGCTGCTGTCGGTTCCACCACTGCACTGATCAATTTGATTATTAACCTGTTTATCGGTTTGTCTGTAGGTGCTAGTGTTGTAATGGCAAAGTATTACGGTGCAGGCCAGCAAAAAGATGCAAACGAAACAGTCCACACCGCTATTGCCATAAGCACAATCAGCGGCGTTATTCTAACCATCTTCGGAGTATTGATGGCAAAGCCTTTGCTGCAATTAATGGGCACACCAAATGATGTTTTGGAACATGCTGCGCTTTACATGAGAGTTTACTTTCTCGGTATGCCTGCATCAATGGTTTTTAATTTTAGCAGTGCTATCTTGCGTGCTGTCGGTGATACGCGCCGTCCTCTTTACTTTTTATCTGTTTCAGGCGTAGTTAACGTTGCTCTTAATTTGATGTTTGTAATTGTATTTCACATGGATATTGCTGGCGTGGCGACAGCTACAGTGATTTCACAATATATATCTGTAATATTGGTACTGATTTGCCTTATCCGATCAGATGGATGCATTAAGCTTCGGTGGCAAGATATTCGATTCTATAAGGACAAGCTTTTTGCTATTATCAGAATCGGCCTTCCTGCTGGAATGCAAGGTACCATATTTGCCATCTCAAATGTGCTCATTCAGTCATCTGTCAACAGCTTTGGTTCTCAGGTAATTGCCGGGAATACTGCCGCCATGAATATTGAAGGCTTTGTTTATATATCAATGAATGCACTCTATCATGCTGCATTAAGCTTTACCGGACAAAATATTGGAGCAAAGAAATATAACCGTATTGGACGAATTCTTGGCGTGTGTTTAATTTCAGTCACCACTGTAGGTCTAGTATTGGGTGGATTATGCCAAATATTCTCAAACAACTTGCTTGGTCTCTATACCGCAGATCAAAATATAATAGCCATCGGTATAACTAGGCTGCGCTATGTCTGTGTACTATATTTCATCTGCGGAATCATGGATGTTTTGGTAGGAAGTTTAAGGGGTATGGGGTATTCCGTGCTACCTATGCTGGCTTCTATAGTCGGTGTGTGCGGAATTCGTATCACATGGATCTATACTGTATTTGCCGCTAAACCCACGCTGCAAACATTATATATTTCCTACCCTATATCATGGGCAATCACAGCGCTTGTACATTTTATATGTTTTGTGTTAATCAGGCGAAAATTTGTCAGTAACCAAACCGAATGTATTTAGCGAGGGCTCAAAAAGCCCTCGCTTATAATGCAATAAATACAGCAGATGCAACTCAATATAAATTATCTTTTTATCAATTCTATTTCACAAAAATCAATTGACAAATGCTTCCCCCTTATTGTATTATTGTATTAAGCGCTTAATACAATAATACAATAGAGGTGATAAAATGCCTTGGGATTTAAAATCTGACCGTCCTATTTATGCCCAGTTAGTTGAGGTAATTGAACTCAAAATTTGTTCAGGTGTCTATGAACTTGGTTCTAAGCTACCGTCAGTTCGTGACTTGGCACAGGAAGCTTCAGTTAACCCAAACACTATGCAAAGAGCTATGACTAAGTTGGAAGAAGACGGATTATTACGTACTAACCGAACAAGTGGAAGGTTTATAACGGAGGATGCAAATATGGTTAAACAATTGAGAAATAGAATAGCCAAAGAAGAAATAAATCAATTGTTCGAAAAAATGAAGATTTTAGGATTCGAAAAAAAAGAAATTCTATCTGTAATAGCAACAATGTTAGAGGAGAGTGAGAATAAATGAGCAGTTTACTAACATGTAAAAATCTCTCAAAAAGCTTTGGTATGAAGAAAGCCATAGATAATATAAGTTTGGATATTAATAAAGGAAAATTTATAGGACTCCTAGGTCCTAACGGTAGTGGAAAAAGTACATTTATTAAACTTTGTAACAATTTACTTACCCCCACGAGTGGCGAACTTCTTATTGGAGGGTTTAAGCCAGGTGTTGAAACCAAAAAGATTGTATCGTATCTTCCTGAAAGAACTTATCTGAATGATTGGATGAAAGTTTCTCAAATTATTGACTTCTTTAAAGATTTTTATGAAGACTTTAATTCAGAAAAAGCTTACGATATGCTTAAAAGACTTAATATCAATCCCAATGATAAGCTTAAGACCATGTCAAAAGGTACTAAGGAAAAAGTTCAGCTTATTTTGGTAATGAGCCGTGAAGCCCAACTTTATCTGCTTGATGAACCAATTGGCGGTGTTGATCCGGCAGCCAGGGATTATATTCTTGATACAATTATCAGTAATTATAATGAAAATGCGACTGTAATCCTATCTACTCATCTTATATCAGACATTGAAAAAGTTCTTGATGAAGTAATTTTTATTAAGGAAGGCAAAATAGTACTTACAAAGACTGTTGACGAGATACGTGATGAATCTGGAAAATCTATTGATGCTTTGTTTAGGGAGGTATTCAAATGTTAAATAAACTTATAAAGTATGAATTCAAGGCGACAGCACGCATATTTATTCCCCTGTACATTGCCTTAATGGCATTTGCGATTATTAACAAGTTTTCTATTAACATACTAAACGAAACATCAACCGCATTAAATTTTAGAAGTATAATTGGTATCGTTAGTATGTTTGCATATATCTCTTTGATGGTTGGAATTCAGGTTATTACCTTTGTAGTTCTGGTTCAAAGGTTCTATAAAAGTCTCCTCGGCGATGAAGGTTATCTTATGTTTACAATACCAGTTAAACCATTGCAGCATATTTTATGCAAATTATTCACTTCAATGGTATGGCTTGTATTAAGTGGCCTTTCCGCGCTATTATCGATTTTAATTATAATGCCTAACAATGCTTATATGGATATGCTGCAAGTAATCCCTGAAGCTGTGGGGCAAGTGTTTGATTACTTCGGCTCAAGTACAATCTTTATTGGGTTTGAATCTATAATTATATGTATTTTAAGTGTCTCATCAGGTATATTAATGGTTTATGCTGCCATTTCCCTTGGACACTTGTTTAGCAAGCATAAACTTCTGGCTTCTTTTGGTATGTATCTTGCTCTTAGTACTGCTATACAATTTATTCAGGTTCTTTTTATGGTTGTATTAGGAAACAGCTTATTTAAGGAGTTTTCAAGTATGCCTACATTATCCCAAATACAAATAATTTTAATAAGCATATTTGCTTTTTTATTTATTGTTACAGCAGGGTGTTTTATTATTACTAAATATATTTTGGATAAGAAATTAAACCTTGAATAACATTATACTTTGTTCAAAATAGGCATATTAAAAACTCCGGGACATCGAGTCCCTCCGTTTTGCCTCTTTTATTTCACTTTAACAGGCTAAATCAAAAGGACTAACTTACATATCAAGTAAATTAGTCCTTTATCATGTTTATTTTATATTAATTCTTATTTTCCAAAAATGGTTGATACATCATAATGGCATGATTTTCCGTAACAAGCGCTTCAACTTCATAACCCTGTGGATAAAATACTCTCTTATATATTTCATTATGCCTTATATATCCCCCCCAAAACTCATGCGTAATATGATGATTTTTCTCATACACTTCGTATGTTTGTTCAATCTCTGAAGATGCTCTCAATTCTCCATATAAATATTCGTCATCCAAATAAATTATCAACTGAAAAGTCATACCTGTTCCGTTATATATCTGCAAATCCCTATAGTTATATACACATGTAGCTCCACTTCCAAAGGGAAGCTTTCTGTTGGAGTCAGGAAAAACATCAAAGCTATGTCTATGCCTTTCAACAACTTCCAAAGGACTATGCAAAGTCATCCAATAAATAAGATTTGATAATTGACACAAACCTCCTCCAACTCCAGGCTTAAAACCTCCATTATAAAGAACCATTCCATCTAAATATCCCTTTCTTTTATCAGGTTTACCTATAAGTTTCCAATAGGAAAAGGTTTCTTTCGGCTTTATTATTATTTTGTTGATACATTTAGATGCTATCTTTAAATTAACTACTTTATTATACTGCATCCACATTTCAACATTTTTGAGCTTTCTCAAAAGAGGTGTCCTATGTTGATAAACCAAGTAAGGCAAATAGTTTTCATCCTTGTTCGCTGAATACTTTTTATTATTTAAGCACCACTCAAAATATCTTGTATAGGTATACCAAGCTTTTCCCAATGCTATCCTGTACTTGCTTCTTTTTATAGGTTTCATATTAATCATCACTCACCAACTCCCCCGGCATAAAAAAATTGTAAAATACAGCTTATTAACTCAAAACTCTGTAAGTGCTTCAAAAGATGACGTCTAGCTATATCACGATCATTGCGATAAGCTAATGGTGTCATTTTTTGAAGCACTTTTTATGTTTATGATTCAGCCTGCATTCTTCCGGTAAATCCTTTGACCAAGGCAGGTACTTGTCCAGAAGTTCTGGGTGGTTTTTAAAATCTGTATTAGGCATTGCTTCAAGGATATATTTTAGATACTCATACACGTCCAAAATATTTGCTTTGGCAGATTCCACCAATGTATAAAGGATCGCATTAGCAGTTGCTCCCCTTGGAGTGTCAGCAAAAAGCCAGGCTCTTCTTGCCACGGCATATGGTTTGATATTTGCCTCACAAAGATTGTTTGAGATGGGAAGTCTTCCGTCTTCTAGAAATGTTTCGAGATACTTTTTCTGATTCTTAGCATAATTTAGAGCTTTTGTCAGGTTCTCATTTGTAGTAGAAATTGCAGAGGTCTCTTCAACCCATGACCAAAAGGCATCAAGAATGGCGCGTGACGCCTCCTGACGCTTCTCTTTCTTTTCGTCATATGACAGTTCCTTTATCTCATCTTCCACTTTGAAGAGAAGATTGATGAATTCCCTTCCTTCAGCTCCTTTGGAACCCGAGATCTCTTTTCCTTTATTGTCCAGCGGAATACTTTCTATGAAATAGCGTCGACAATGAGCCCAACAAAGATTTCTTTTAATGTTCTCCGCTTTCTCATAAGCACTATACGCATCCGTGGTTAGATATCCATGAAACCCTTGTAATAGTTGCTTTGCAACATCACCGCTTCGGCTTCTGGAATAGTGGAAGAAAGCTGCCTTGATCTCTTCACAAGCTGCACTTCGCATGACCCACATGAAAGAATCACTGCTAGCTTGTTTGCCTTCTTCCTTATTACACTGGATTCTTGTTTCATCCATGTGAAGGACTTCGCATTT
>NZ_JH556653.1:628494-732431 GCF_000179595.2 Acetivibrio cellulolyticus CD2
GACGGGCTCTTGGGCCATTGAAACTTCATTCCTTCCAAAAGCTTCTTGCTGGCAAGGATAAACCCATTTTTATCATATCTCAAGACTTTAATAGCTGTTTTTCTTTTATTGCAGAAGATGAAAGCGCAGCTGTCTGAAAATGGATCGAGTTTAAACTGTAGATTCACAATCGCCACCAATCCATCAATCTGCTTCCGAAAATCTGTGGAATTACAGGCTATGTAGATATGTTCAGCTCCCTGGGTAAATCCGCCTAACATATTGAACGCAGTGTTTTTAACACTGTTGCTAGCAACTGAAGATCAGTCTTTTCGTGTATATCCAATACAAAATTGTCATACCGTATTGTGATGGAAGCAGAACCCGGATGCCTTATCACTTCTTCTGGAATTTTCATTTCTGCCCAGCATATATCTGTTGCTGAGTTCTTTTGCTTATTGAGTCTTGTAAGCCAATATTTGTAGGTTGACAATTTTATATTATTTTTTTCACACCATTGCCTAGCAGATAAGCCACTGGCTTTACAATCTAAAATTGTCTGCTTCCATATTGTCTCGGATTTTCTTTGTGCCATTTTAAAATGCCTCCTGACTTCATGAGTTTTATATCAGAAAGCATAACAGAAGTAGTTGTTAATTACACTACGGTATGTTTTGAAGCACTTACCAAAACTCTATTAGTATGAAATTTGAGTTATTTATCTTAGCTATATTTTACAATCCATCTATTTCACAGCAGCTTCAAAGTTGTTTCAATCTTGTAACAATCGCTTTGGAGAGTTGCCCCAGATTAAAACCTCACTTATACAGGTGTCATTATATTTATTTCCCCTGTATACATCAAGTATCTCAAGCCTTATCTTCCTTGCAAGTCGTATCTCATTATCTTTAACATCTTCTAAATCATTGTGATGAAAAATCAAATCCACCGATTCTAAATAGTTGCTTTTATAATAAGTTTTATCATCAAGATTGACTATTTTTTCAAGCTTTGTACCTTCTTTAAGTTCTCCTGTATCAGTGTTTTTAATTACAGTTTCCACCTCAACTTTTAGCTTTTTAACCCTATTATTTGCATAATAAACGTACTGATTTTTTCTATATCCATTTGCTATTCCTATCATATTCAGTGAAACATTATCAAGTTCAAATTCAATACTCTGGCCCATTCCCCAATCAGGTGCACCTTCTCCCCAGGCAGTATCTAATTTTCCATCCGTCAGATTAACTACATTATAGCCAACTAAAGAAGTAGAAGCACTCACACTTGTAAATACTTTTTTCTTATAATCAGTGTTACTTACTAGAGTATTATTTGATAAACTCTCTTCAACTGATAAATCTTCAGGAGTAATATTAAAATCCACCTGATTTGAACCTTCTAAACTCACATAATATATTTTGTTCTCCATCTTTTCTTCTTCAAAAAGTGCTTCAAATATGAATCCTTTATTCTGGGCCCACCTGATTTTACAGACTCTACCCATATTTGTTATTATCTTTTTGTTCTCCCTAGTGCCTAAATTTATATTCCATATGGCATTATCATTGAAATACGTCAGATACTTACTATCGGAAGACCATGCATATACGGGTTCTGGTGACGATATTTTAAGTTCTGATACTGTATAGAGGGGCATAAAATCTTCACCTAATAAATCTACTTTAATAACATAGTTTGTTTGATCAACCTTAAGGCTATATGCTATATACTTTTTATCAGGAGAAATTTCAAAGCTGTATCCATTTACAATTTTCCTTTCGGAAAAACATATTTTTTCTAGGGTATCATTCTTAATTTCCTTCAGAATAATATTGTCACCTTCAGCATACAAAATTGTCGATTTGTCGTAAAACTGAATGTTCTGTGTCTTGCAGAAGTCTCCTCCTGACGTATTCAAAACAGAGTATTGTTTACTATCAAGAGAATATTTTTCTTGGCCTTCCTTATCGAAAATAAATATTTTATCATTCTTGCCATTCCAACCTGTTGCTAATAAAGATTCACCATCTGATGACCATCTTATTTCTGTTCCTTGTATTATACTTCCAAAGGTTTTGAATGCCGGCTCTTTTATCTCTCCTTCTTCAAGATTCACAAGGAAAAGAAGTTGTTTTTGGGTACATACTCCACTAAAAGGCAAAACGGCTACTCTTTCCCCATCAGGAGAGAACTTGGCTATATACTCAACAATGCCATCTTCTGACCATATCTTGCTGCAAAATCCATCTGTCAAATTCATCACATACAACTCTTTTACAGAATCAGATTTAGCAGTACCTTCACTATAAAAGAGTAATTTTTCACCATCCGAAGACACATCACATACAGAACCTTTTTGCACAAAAGTCATACCTTCTATTCCAATATCATTAACCTTTGGTTTTGGTATTATTTTCACCTGGTTCTCACTGCTCCATAAACTACACCCAGTAAAGCTAATAACGCCCACAAATAGGGTAAAAAATAAAATAATGTGTAAAATTCTTTTTATTGTCTTCTTCACACTACCCCTCCTTCCATAAAGGCAACTCAATATAAACTTTTGTTCCCTGTCCAAAATGACTTTCTATATTTAATTTGCCATTTAGAACCTGAACTATTTCCTTTGATATGGAAAGACCTAGTCCTGTTCCTCCAATACCTGAAACATTTTCTGCCCTATAAAATCTTTCAAATACTCTGCTGATCTCTTCTTGAGGTATACCAATCCCCTTGTCAAATACAATCATTTTGACAAGACTATCTTCCCTCTCCAATTTAACCTTTACAGAGCTTCCCTTTTGGGAGAATTTTATTGAGTTATCAAGAATATTTATAAAAACCTGCAACAGCTTTTCTTTGTCACCACATACATATAGTTCATCCTCAACTTCCAACTGAATCTTTACATCATATCTTTCTTCCCTGAATTTCATTTTGGATATAGCCTCTATTAATGTTTCTGAAATATTCAATCTGGAAAGTTGGAATGTTTCTTTAGATGAATCCATACAGGATAAAAGAAGCAATTCGTCCACAAGGTTTGTAAGTCTTGTGGCTTCTATGTTCAAATACTCCACAGCTCTCTTAAGATCAGGATTATCATTGACTTCATCTATCATGTACTCTGAATATCCTTTTATAGCAGTAAGAGGTGTTTTTAATTCGTGAGAAACATTTGAAACAAATTTCTTCTGAGAAGCAATATATTCCTGAAGTTTAAATCCCATTAAGTTAAACCCCTCACAAAGCTTTCCTATTTCATCTGAACTATCAACAGATACAGGCTTAAAATCTCCTTTAGAATATCTGTCCACAAAAAATGCAAGCTTTTTTATAGGCTTTACAACTCTCCCGGATATATAAATAGACAATATGGTTATCAATAGAATAAAACAAGAAACTCCCAAAATCAAAAGCTTGATAATTGCAGTAATTATACCATTCAGAAAGTCTAGTGGGTAAACAATCTCTAAAACTCCTATTATCTTATTGTCAAATTCAATAGGAGAAGCAAAAAACACTGTGTTATCAATAATTATATATGAATAGTCACCTTTCATAGCAGGTTCTAGAACCTGTAAATGCTTATGTTGATTTTTAAATATGCTGTATTCGGTATCTAAAGTAGAACTTAAAAGTTGAAAGTTCAGGTCATATATTCTCACATTTTCAGCAATTCCATTAAGATGTCCGGATATATTTCTTGCCAACTCAGGACTTAAAACTTGTTTATAGTCTCCATATAGATAAATTGATTGATTTATATACGTCTGGGCAAGCTGGCATTTTTGAGTCAATTGGTTTTCAACGGCAGATATCCCCGTTTGCTCCACACCTTTTAACACTACAAGTCCCACTAAAAATAGTGAAATAACTGTAGCAGTAATATAATATGTAATAAACCTTGTACCAAGTTTCATTCATATGTCCCCTTAAAACAATACCCAAAACCATAGGCTGTAACAATATATTTTGGATTTTTACTGTCATCTTCAATTTTTTTCCTGAGTCTGGTTATAGAAATATCTACCGTCCTGCTATCTCCATAATAGTCATATCCCCATACTCTTGTAAGAAGGTCTTCTCTTGTAAATACTCTTGAAGGATTTTTCATAAATAACTCCAACAGTTGATATTCTATTGGTGTAAGAGAAATTCTCTTATTATTTTTAAGTAAAACTTTTTCCTTTAAGTTAATGACAATATCTGAATAGCTTAAAATATCAGGATTAACATCTTTCAATCCAGTACGCCTGAGTAGTGCTTTTACTCTCACTAAAAGTTCTCTATTATCAAAAGGTTTTGTTAAGTAATCATCTGCTCCAAGTTCTAATCCTACTATTTTGTCCACAATATCACTTTTGGCTGTAAGCATCATTATAGGAATACTACTATTGCTTCTCACCATTTTACAAACCTCATTTCCATTTATATCAGGCAGCATTATATCAAGTATTATTAAGTCTGGCCTGAATGATTCAAAAAACCTGAGGCCGGTGTTTCCATCTCTGGCTTGTTCTACTTCATACCCTTCCCTTTTCAGGACCATTGATACCAGATTCAATATTGAAAGTTCATCATCAATAATCAAAATCTTTTTAGTCCCCAACTCTACACCTCACTATAATATCTGTAAATATATACTCCACTTCTGTATGAGAAGCAAGTTTTGCATTTATAATTATACTCGAAATTTCTTCCACATTCCACAAAAACGCATCAAATAATCAATACGCTGAGGAGTACAAAGGACTTATTGGAAATTCCAAAACAAATTGTCAAACATTAATACATTTTTGATTTATTTACTGTTTTGTAACCATTTCAAAACAGCTTTAGTGATATAATTTAATAAAAGAAAATATAGGGGAGTGGTATTCATGGAGTTAACTGAGATCAGGCGATTAATGCAAAAGGTTAAAGAGAATATCAGTCAGGTAATAGTGGGCAAAGATGATATCATCGATTTATTGCAGGTTTCACTAATTTCTTCCGGGCATGTTCTGCTAGAAGATGTTCCGGGTACAGGTAAAACACTACTCGCTAAAGCAATGGCCAAATCACTGGACACTTCATTCAAAAGAATTCAATTCACACCAGACCTACTTCCAACAGACTTAAGCGGTATAAATTTTTACAACCAGAAAGAAAGCATTTTCCAATTCCGACCCGGCCCGATTTTTACGAACATTCTACTTGCAGATGAGATTAACCGTGCTACCCCAAGAACTCAATCGAGTCTTCTTGAGTGTATGGAAGAAAGACAAGTCTCTATAGATGGCGAGACCAGAATGCTAAAGCAACCGTTTATGGTTGTAGCTACTCAAAACCCGATCGACACACAGGGAACGTTTCCGCTTCCGGAAGCACAACTTGACCGTTTTCTTATAAAAATTAAAATGGGATATCCTTTAACTGATGAGGGCGTTGAGATATTAAAAAGATTCAAGGAAGAAAATCCTTTAGACAGAATTCGACCTATAGCTTCAACAAAGGATATCATTGATGCTCAAAACAGCTATTCAAAAGTGCATGTCAGCGATGACGTTTTAAAATACATCGTGAATATTGTTGAAAAGACCAGAAACCATAAAGAAGTTATCATAGGTGTAAGTCCTCGTGGAAGCCAGGCTTTACTAAAAGCAGTGCAGGTACATGCCATATTAAAAGACCGAAGCTATGTAACTCCAGATGATATAAAGGCGCTTGCAAAACCTGTATTATGCCATCGTCTGGTGTTAAAAGGTACAATGCTCTCAAAAGAAAATGCAGAAAAAATCATCGACCAGATTTTATGCGAAGTAGCTGTTCCAACTGAAGAAAATTTATAAAAAGGGTGAACCTATATGTTGGGAGTACATTGGTTTATTATAGCAACAGTTATTGTGCTGTATATTCAGCGTTTAGTTTATACCAGACTTGGCCTCAGAGATATTGAATATGAGAGATATTTTTCCACAAATACGGCCTTTGTTGGAGAAGAAATACACATGGTTGAATGTATCTCAAACAAAAAACTTCTTCCTCTGCCATGGCTGCGCCTTGAATCAAGAATTGATCCGAGTCTTAAGTTTCAAAGCCAAGGGGACCTTGATATTAAATATGGAGCATACCACAAAAGCTTTTTCAGCCTGAGTCCCTACAAAAAAATAACCCGTCGGCACAAAGTAAAATGTTTAAAAAGGGGTTTTTATTCCTTAAATTCTGCCGTAATTACTTGCGGAGATGCATTAGGCCTGAATGAAACCTGCAAGAACATAGATCTGTCCTCAAATCTTCTTGTATATCCTGATGCAATAAATGTAGATGAAATTCCATTTCCTGTACGTAGCTGGATTGGTGAGATAATTGTGAGGCGTTGGATTTTGGAGGACCCTTTTATGATCCTTGGTATAAGGGAGTATAATTACGGAGACCCTTTAAATCATATCAACTGGAAGGCCACTGCACGTTCCGGTGATATAAAAGTCCACAATTTAGACCACACTTCTTCCCCAAGCCTTATGATCTATCTAAACGTAGAAGATAGTTATAATACTAATGGTTACGTTGCAAAACCTGATATTATTGAAAAAGGAATCATATACGCCGCATCTATTGTTAATTATGCCCTGTCAAACGGAGTTGAAACCGGCTTTGCTTCAAACGGATCCACTATTGACCAACCCAAGCAGATAATACGAATATTGCCCGGAGCAGGTGCCGCCCAGTTAGCAATATTACTTGAGGCCATGGCAAAGATAGTTATTGCACAAACTACCGCATTCAGCACTTTGATAGAAGAAGATATTGATATGGGTACAAAAAACAGAGATTTCCTGTTTATTACCTGTTACGAGGATGAAGATATGGAAAAACAGATTGATAAACTTAGAGGTATGGGAAATTCTGTTGAGATTCTTAAGCTCGATGCTGAAGATGGCTTAGTTGGGAGTGATGACATTTATGAAAAACATGTTTCATGAAATACTCACAAAATGGTTTAATTGTATTATACAAATGGTATTTTTCTTTCCTATTGTTCTAGCAACGGGAATATTATTATTCCCTGCCACTTCCATATGGCTATGGATAGGCAGTCTTGCTATCTTTACTCTTATAGGAATCTTCGAAGGATACTTATTGGAAAACGACAAAAAGCTCTTATGCATACTAATTAACTTATCGGCTTCTGCTTTTCTATCATATGCTTTTTTAGGAATAAGTCCTAAGGTAATTCTGTCTTCTGCAATTTACATTATCATCTTATACCTTGGAATACAATCTACCAAGGCTCCAGTAGTTGAATCTTTACCCCACACAGCTTCCCAGGGCTGGCTTGCAATATATTTAATTTCATATTTCATATTTATAATGGTTGGCGTACTTAAGCCATATACACCCATTATTACCTTGATGGCAGTCATCAGTACAGTAGTTTATCTGTTTCAATCAAATGAACTAAAACTTAAGTCCATGACTAATTCAACTAACAAAAAATTGATACCTGCATCTATTGTTAAGCATAATCGACTTACAATTGTTTTCACTTTTTTATCGATTTTTATTATTTCAAATGTTCCTGTAATAAAGAATGTAATCCTGGCAATTTGGTATATGCTGTCAAAGACACTGACAATGATAATTGATTGGTTAACCCGCCTGGGTAATATAAGATTTTCAAAAACAGACTATTCTGATGATGCGCTTTCCCATAGCACTGGAAGTTTTAACCCATCAATACTCAAAGTAGTTTTAGTAGTTTTTGCAGTCCTTGCCTTTATTGTAATTTGTAAGATTATATATGAAGTAACGAAAGATCTCCGTAATTCCTTATTTCAAGGACGCAACATTAAGGAAACTGATTTTGGTTATGAAGATGAAGAGGTAAGTTTAATCAATTTAGACAATCTTAAGAAAGGCTACAACAAAAAAGTCAGAACCCGACTTTCAAACCTATATCATAACGAGCCAAAATGGAAGGATCTAAAAAGCAACAAGGAGCGAATCCGCTATATATACAAGCATATACTACTTAATAGCATATCAGCCGGCTATTTATTTAAAGCCCATTTAACACCTTCAGAAACAGTAAAGGATCTGGATGATTGGAAACAGCAAAAACTCTTTGAGAAAAGCAGACTTGCATTGTTATATAATGTGGTGCGGTATGGAGATGGCGACGTCGAAGATGCGGATGTTGAAAAAGTTAGGGAATCCTTTGCTGATAATAAAATGCTGAAGTGAAGGAAGGCATTAAAATCCGGGTTAGTAAAAAGTAAATTTAACGATAATTTGTAACACACCTGCTAGCACGAAATCAATTGTGATAGCAGGTGTGTTTTTAGGTGTGTTTTTAGGTGTGTTTTTAGATTTGTTCCAAGGTTCTGGGTATATTAGACAGCATGTTCTTGGCAGGTTTGTCAATTCCGTGCTGATGGCTGATATATTAAAATTATTTTTGTGGAAAATCGTACTCATAAGCCCCTTTTGTATAAAGGTTGTTTTTAAATGAGGTATTTTTAAAATATACATCATCTACATATAACTTTAAGAACTTAAATTGGTTGTTATCTATAACAGTATCACTAACAATAATTGTCCTCCTTAAATAATTTTCATCTGTAGAATTAACTTCAATAAAGGTGAAACCAAATTCTGCAACGTTATTACTTATATCACAACAAGAAAATATTATATATTCTCCAACAGAAACACTAACCAAAGTATCACTATTATTATTTCTTAATTTGGATTCCTTGAATAAAACATAATTTGAATTCATAATTGAAACTGGGAAATAAATGCAATCCTCTATAAGCGAATTTTCAAAAACAAAATTATCCACAAAAATAAGTGATAATCCTCTATATCCTCCAACTAAAGCTGAATTATTTATATAAATATCTTTGCAAAAATAAAATGAGAATACTTCTGGACCATAATGTACGTCATAATCCAGTTCCTGTTCTGCATTTATTCCATCGATTACTATGTTTTTTGAGGTTTCAAACCTTAGTGCATACTTAATACCAGGGCTTTTTAAATATGTTTGTTTATCTGATTCGGATCTTATTATGAGATTCTCAAGGTTTCTAAAAATCAAATCATTTCCCTCAACGCTTACATAATCACTATTTTCACCTTCATATAAATACCCGTATTCCCCCTTAGTCAATGCTTCTGCTAAGTTGTATGTTTTCCCTGCCTTCAAAACTATTTCACGATTTGGCTTAATTGCATTAAGTAAATCTTTCGGGTTATCAACAGTTACAACATCCATTTTATCCTTTTGAACGAATTTTTCGTATTGGTTGCTTCCGTATGTTTCCATTATATTTTTTGCTTGGATATCTAATTCTTTTGTTGTTTCCTTATCAAATTCAAATACTGGAGTGTCTTCTCTTTTTACATTTACAAATTCAAGAGGATTTAGGCTAAATACAGATTTTACAAAACCCTTTTTTGTAATAAAATTACCATTTCCGATTTGTCCGCTGCCATTATTGCCAATGCCTAAAAGAGAACCATCATTTTTAAGTGCCAAAAAATATCCGTCACCTGATGTGATTTCCATAACATCACTTAGCTCGTGTAATTTAGGAACTGTACTCCTTCCATCATAAACTAAACCCCATAAATAAACACTTCCATTCTCATTTTGAACTATAGAATTTCCTCCTATAGCTGAAATTGCAACAGCTTTGCTTATTTCTTTAACTTGCACAGGTAAAGTCAAGTCCTCATTTTGTTGTCCTGAATAAACTTCTTTATCATAAAGTGCATTCCATATCCATACAGACCCATCATTTTTTAAAGCTAATACATGTTTGGACCCTGCTGAAATATCAATAATATCTTTAATATCTGCTTTTCTTTCCAACATATCAAAATAATCATCCATCCAGTGCCAAACTGTTCCGTCCCTTTTAAGTGCATAATAGAAATCATCACCACATGAAATATCTACTACATCACTTAATCCTTGAACTTTAACAGGCTCTAACCTTTTTTTTATTTTAGTTGTTTCCATATTATCGTACCAACTATTCCCCCATATCCATACAGTTCCATCCGTCTTCAATGCAAGATGATATCCACCATTACCTGCAGAAATTTCCTTTATATCTTTCAGGCCTTGAATTTGAACCGGGATTTGATTAAACTCGCCTTGCTTTAATCCCATGTTGATCCTGCCCCATTCCCAAACAGTTCCATCATCAGTTAATGCCAACGTGTAATCGTATCCTGCAGACACTTTAACAACCCTTTCTAAATTTGGAACCTTTTCCGGTATCGATATACTTTTTTTTCCGTAATTCCCCCATACCCAAACCGTTCCATCTTCCTTTATTGCGGCTGTATGAGAAATTCCTCCCGATATATGAGTAGTAACATTATCTGAATACATATAAATCAAATCGTCAACAAGTTCCTTATCTGCAAACTTATCGAAATTATTAAGACTATCACTTATAATAATAAGATTCCTGTCATAAAATATGTTCTTCTTTAAAACATCCTCTACCAGTTTCCTAAGGGGCAAATAAGTCCTTCCTTCAATGATTTCAGCAGGTACATCAAGTTCTATCTCCTTATCATTTATCAGCATTATTTTATTCCCTGGGTTTAACTTTGCAGTACTTTCATTATAAGTGATTGTAACAGTTGCTGTAGCTGCGTCCCAGGCAACATTAGCATTTAAGCTTTCTGATATAAATCTTACCGGAACAAGAGTCCTCCCATTTTTGACAATAGGAACAACTTTAGAATTAGCCGAATCGATTTCTGTTTTTGTAGCATTAACATATGAATCTGAACTTCCTATGTAGAGAATTACACACTTTTGTGCTTTTACCTGACCAACTTCATTAATAGCCCTGACACTAGTTGGAAGTATTGCTAATCCTGCCGCAATTCCCAATACCATCGTCCATAAAAACAAACATTTTAATTTCCACATTTTTATGTTCTCCCCTTTTTAATATTATCTTTTCGTGTTGAAAATATAAAGCAAAATACGAATTCTGTACAATTTAGTGCACGTTTCTTCATCTAATATTTCAGATGGAACGCCAAGTTATATTTCAATACAAGTTACTATAGTATATAATTATAATTCAAATTGAGAAAGTTCACAATCCAATGATTCCCCTAAGCTGCACAGGAATCAATGGATAGAAATTTTCTAATTCCATCCTGACTTAACTGTATGATGGAATTAGAAAATAATCCTGAAAAGCTTACTTCTTACCTGACTAAACTTAAGTTTTATAAACTGCATAATTGACTAAATTCCACAATAAGTTTATAATTTTTTATAAAAGAGTTAATATTTACAATACTTAATACAATTCTCTATCCTACATCTATCTAATATTTTTTCTGCAATGATTTTCAATATATTTGATTTAGTAACTAAATGCTACTAATAAAATCTTTTATTTAATGGGGAGGTTTGATTTTATGAAAAAATTTTTATGTATGCTTTTGGTAATTACAATGCTCATCACACTGTTTTCCACAGTAGTATCTGCAGCTTCAAGTACTGAAACCGATACAAACATGCAGGTAATTTTAGGTTCTTCTGACGCAAAGTACAAAGATCAGGTAAATATACCAATAACTTTTAAAGGAAGTCCTGAAAGAATTTCAACTCTTAAGATGACAATCACTTATGATCCAACTCAGTTGGAATATGTATCCGTTTCACCCGGGGAAATTATTCCGTCCCCTGTTTCGAGTTTTGGAACACAATTAAAGTCTCCTGGAGAAATTGAATTATTTTTTATGAACTATACATGCTGCACTGACTATGACATACGTGCGGAAGGAATGTTTGCAAACCTTACTTTTAATGTAGTATCTTCTTCCAACGTAACTGCTGCTGTAAATGCGAAAGACGTCCTCATTGCAGATGGATGCATCAATCCTGTGCCTACAACAATCTATCCCGGCAGTGTTAATGTTTTTGCTGAGCCTGAATACAACACAAATATTTCAGGGGACATAGTTTTAAATTTTAATGACGATTGGCAGCCCATGCTTAAATTAAGCCTTCAGCACATGTTAGTGCCACCGGATATACTTTACCTTCAGGTATATGCTGTTGTACATATAACCGGAAATACAGATGCAGAAAGTCTTAGCATTGAGAGTGGTAATTTCCCTTCGTTAACCGATGAAATAGAAATTGACAGCAATGGCAATTTCGATAAAGAAGTTGAAGTAATTTTGTCCGATTTTAACTCTAGGGAATCTGATACAATAAACTTCAGTGCCTACGTCAACGCTCGAAAAGGAGATAAAACTGTAAGGGTTAAAATTGGAAAAGGTGAATTAAAAACTGATTTTCTTATAAATGCTAAAGATGCTTTGGATCAAGATAATGATGGTATTATATCCTCCATAGATTTTGCTTTGTTCAGAAAAAACTATTATGATTCTTTCAAGGCTGAATACGATAAGATGGACGAACAGGAAAACATTAATGCATATATTTATAATGAATGGTATATGACAGACTTTGTTACCGAAAATGATGGTATTTCTGTTAAAGCTCAGACTCATTTAAGGGCAAAGACTGATGCAACTAACATTACTCTTGAAATAACAAACAACGGTAATACCTCTAAATGTGAATACTTGCCGTATACACCGGGAGAATTTGATAGAATAGAAGAATTTACAGGAGTTGTACCACTAACGCAATCATCTGATATTGTAGCCCGTTCAAGTATCAAAGCTTATAAAGGAAACCGAGAGCTTGAACTTTGCAGTAATTTAAGAGGAAGAGAAAGCGGAAACGCTTTAATTGGTGACCTGGATGGAAACAAAAGTGTAAATTCTATTGATTTTATGATTCTGAAAAAATATTTAGTAGGCCAAATTAATAGACTCCCTGTCGAATCAGGATTTTTCAGTGCTGATTTAAATGACGACAAACAAATTGATTCTATAGATTTTGCATATTTAAGGCAATATCTACTTGGCATTATTGCTAATTTCCCAAAATACTCCGTAAATATAAGTAGCATTGAGTTAGATGAATTATTGGCTAAACCTGAGCAAATTAATATAAATGGCGTAATGTATTCAATTGACACTTATTTAGGGAGAGATTTCATGCCAATTTGTCCACCTAATGGTCAACCTCTAACTGGTATAGTTGACCTAATTGGAGATGAAAAAATAGAACTACCGGAAACAGTTGATTTAGATAGGGTATGGATTATAAACGGCAACAAAGTTTGGGAATCTAAATTTTCAAATGAGGATAAATCTATTTTTGAGCAAGGTACTAAAAAGAAGGAAAGAATTATTATAGGAGGACCAAAGTGGGGGCCAGATATAAACGTTGATGTAGTTGTAAGAATAATTGATAAATCTAATAACGAAGTATATTTCTTAAGAGCATCAAATCAGCCTATTTATAAATCAGAATAATTATTTCAGCTTTTACAAGCCCACCGGACTTGCAAACCTTTGCAAGTCCGGTATTAATTTTATGCTGTATTTATCTCATCAACCCTATTATTCTTCCTGAATAGCACCCATTGGACAGAACATCACACATTTCTTGCATTTAATGCATTTTTCCTCATCAATTGTTGGCAATCCATTGCCACTTTGTTGAATTGCTCCTACGGGACAAACCTTAATTGACGGACACTTATGATTTTGCGGACATAAATTCTTATCAACTGTTATTTTCATAAAGATACTTCCTTTCTCAAACTATTTATATTTTTCCGAATCTATATAGCATAGTACTATATTCACTAATCTCAAGCAACATACAATGATTTCTTCGGACACTTTTCTATACAAACCTTGCATTTTAAACAGTCCGCATCATTAACTGTACCCTCACTCTTATGGCTTAAAACATCAATCCCAATTGGACAATTCTTTGTGCAGACCTTGCAATTTACACACTTTTCCTTGTTAAAAGCAATGTATCTGAATTTCCCGGCAAAAAGCTTTAACTTCGCAATATAATGAGCCATAGTGCCCATAGGGCAAATCATACACCAAGTTCTTTGATTATAAGAAACACCTAGGATTATGGTAATAACAGTAGTTATAATAATCATTCTTACAAAAACAAATGACACTTCGTAAATGTTGCCCCAAGCAAAAACTATTTGAATTGCAAAAGCTCCCATTAGCAATATAAGAAATGTCAGCCTAAACCATGTTGCCTTTAAGAGCCCAGGCACCTTATTTCTCAAACTGAATTTTGAAAGTATACGATCATTAAAGCTCCCTCTTGGGCAGAAATTACCACACCACATCCTCCCTTTGAATACTGCAACAATGGAGGGTGCCAGCATGCATATTAAAGCTGCTGTTCCTATTAGCGGATAGAACATTCCAACAACACAATATATAACGAGCATTAACCATGCCCAGTTATGAAAAAACTTAATTACCTTTTCCATTTAAGTCCACCTCTCACCACTTTATATACCCCTGCCAGGTACTTTTATATTATATCAAGGGACCTTCTGTCTTGTCAATCGTTATATTCAAATATTGCAATATATTTTAAAGTAACGGAAATATATACATTATGGGCGGTCGTCCAACTGATGTTTATGGATATGTAATCCCATGGAACCAAAAATCTACACCCGGATCCTAATATAACATATCAGTCTATATAATAGACATAGATAAACAAAACAATAATCTTTGTAGCATAGCCTCGAAAGTTTGAATAAGGGAGTGTTGTAAAACTATTTAAATAGTTTTGCGACACTCCCTTATACTTCTATTTTTTATATATACCCAATATATATTATTAGTTAATTGTAATTTTTATCTTGATATTTCTGTAACATAATTATATTGCATACTAGTGATAGGTATATAATAATAAATGTAACGGAGGCCTTATTATGATTCTTGCCAAAAACAATATTATTGTTAAAATACAAAATTCAAAAACCCCAGAATATGCTATTTTAAACCCTGTTTCGGGCAATTTTGATCTCATGGACCAACATGATTACAACCTTTATCAAAAAATAAATGAAGGTGGAAATCCAGATAATAAATTCTCCTCTTACCTTCTAGAACGTGGGTATGCTTTCAAAAAGAAGGATGAGCTGAATGCATCAATTGATAAGGCATATGAGGAATTCAAAAATGAGATTGGCCAATCCCATATTCAACTGATGCTTGTCCCAACGTATGGCTGTAATCTTGCCTGTACCTATTGCTTTCAGCATGGCCTCAAAGAAGGACCTTCATTAATCTCAAAGGAAACTGTAGATGCTTTTTTTGAATATGCAAAGGCAAATTTTTCAGAGGCAGCCGTAAAGCCCTTTATAACTTTATTCGGTGGTGAGCCTCTTGTAAATTCCCCTGCACAGAAGAGCATAACTCAATATATCATTGACAAAACCGCTGCGGAAGGTTATGAATTTGCGGCAGTAACAAACGGATATGATTTCATGGAATATGTCGATATTCTCAAAAAAGTCAGGATTAAGGAAATTCAGTTTACACTTGACGGAAGCAAAGAAATTCATGACACCAGACGTGCAACTGCCAACAAAAAAGGAACCTTCGACAAAATAATTCAAGGAATTGAAGCCGCTGTAAATAATAAAATACCGGTAAACCTGCGTTCCGTTGTGGATATGGAAAATATCAAAGATATCGTAAACCTTGCTGAATTTCTTGATAAAAAGGGCTGGCTGGACCTGCCGCCTGAGCTTTTTAAAACCCAGATAGGCAGAAACTATGAGCTATTCGACTGTTATGCAAAACCCCAGCATCTTATGACACAGATACAACTGTGGGGGGAGTTTGCTTCTTTAAGCAAGTCCAACCCTATCCTCGCCAAATTTCACAGACCTGATTTCAAGGGTATACGTCACCTGGTAGATACAGGCGAATTATATATGTCAAGCTTTGATACATGCCCTGCATGCAAAACCGAGTGGGTATTTGACCTTTACGGCAAAATATACGGATGTACTGCCAGCTGCGGACGCGAAGAATATCTATTAGGAACCTACTGGCCTCAAATAGAACTGAATATTGATGCAATAAAAACCTGGCAGACAAGAGATGTAAAAAGCATCTCAAAATGCAGTGACTGCAAATATGATGTTATTTGCGGAGGAGGCTGCGGAGTAGTTGCTGCTAATCAAAACGACGGAAATGTTCATTCTCCTGACTGTCGCCCCATTTATGAGCTTTTGGAAACAGGAATTAACTATTATATTGATAACATACGTAAAATGGCTATAGGAAATGAGAGAGAAGAACCTAAAATAAAAGTAAGCTGCTGTACAGACACTCATAGGAAGCATTTAACCAACGGGAGGAATTGGTAATGTTAAATGAGATTCAGTCACGATATTCAAAAGAAAGAGATAATAGTTGTAATTTAAGCTGTGGAAATAATCTCGATTTTTTAAAAATATCACCCGGTGAAAATATTCTGGACTTGGGCTGTGGAAGAGGAAATGAAACAATTCAAGCTGCTATACAGACAGGACCCCATGGCAAAGCTATAGGCCTGGATATTACACAGGAAATGATTGATGTTGCACTGTCTAATGCAGAAGGAATTGGAATTTCAAATATCTGGTTTGTAAAAGGTGATATTGAAAATCTTCCCTTTGATGAAAGGATATTTGATGCTGTTATAAGTAATTGTGTTATAAATCATGCTAAAAGTAAAATAAAGGTTTACAGTGAAATTTTTAGAGTATTAAAAACAGGAGGACGGTTTGTCATTTCCGATGCTGTTACAAAGTATCCTCTTCCCTCTGAAATCAAGAATGATCCTGAAGCCTGGGCGCAATGTTTCGGAGGAGCAGTAACCGAAATAGAATACTTGGACAGTATTACATCTTCAGGTTTTAAGAATATTGAAATTTTAAAACGCAGGGAATACATTAAAAACGGTTATGATTTTATAAGTTTAACCATAATGGCTACAAAGCAGGGTTTTGAGAGCTGCTTTGAATGTTGGTTTTAAAACATTTATCTCGGATTGGAGGTGAAAAAGTGAAAAAAGTTACCAAAAGATCCGCTTCCAATAGCTGTTGTAAAAAATTCACAACTGCTCAATGCTGTTCCAAATCTTCAAAGGTTGTGGCCGGCTGCCACGATTAGAATTTATGTCTGTGGAGGCGGCAGTAAAAGCCGCCTCTATTACAAAACACTTCTAAAAAATGTTATCTTAGTACACGTTATTTTTACCCGCACGGATATATAAATCTTATTAAAAGTATCCATATTGTTAATAATATTGAAAGTAATCAAATTCAGTAAAATTCAACAAACAATCTATGAGAGGATGTTTTTAATGAGTGAAAAAATACTGCATATTAACTCGGATGAATTTGAAAGTATAGTTACAAAAAGCGACATTCCGGTCATTGTGGACTTCTATTCGGAAGATTGCGCTCCATGTGAAGTATTAGCCCCTATTTATGAAAAAATGGCTGAAAAATATGGAGGTCATATAAAGTTTGTAAAAATTCTGCGTCAAGCAAACCGCAATTTTGCTAAAAGTCTTAACGTTTCAAGCAGTCCAACCGTTCTTTTCTACAAAAACGGTAAGGAAGTTGGCACAAGATTAAATGGCTTTATGAACAAACCCCAGGTTCGACAGGCAATTGAAGAAATTCTTGGCGATGTTATTCCAAAGGAAGATATGAAACGCGTGGACTGCGATGTTCTTATTCTTGGTGCAGGTGCTGCCGGACTTTCAGCCGCAATATATGCCTCAAGGGCAAATATGAATACTGTAATTATTGACGAAAGTGTACCCGGAGGGCAAACAGCTTCAACCTATCATGTAGCAAATTATCCAGGTACGCCAGGCGTCGTAAGAGGAAAGGAAATTATCAATAATATGCGGGAACAGGCAAAATCCTTCCGCGCAAGAATTGACGATCTGAAAGAGATTGCCCAAGTAAATCTAAATGATAAAATAAAATATGTTCGTACAGAAGATACCGAATATTATGCTAAAGCTTTAATAATTGCTTCCGGAGCAAAGCCACGGGCTCTCCCTGCCGAGCAAGCTGATGAATTCAAAGGCCGCGGAGTACATTATTGCGCAACATGTGACGGTTCCATGTACCAGGACAGAAAAATCGTAGTTGTGGGGGGAGGAAATTCAGCGGTTGAAGAAGCTGTATTCCTTACAAAGTTTGCTTCCCATGTCACTATCATTCACCAGTTCGACAATTTTCAGGCATCAAAAACAGCCCAGGAAGAGGCTTTCAAGAACCCGAAAATTGATATTATCTGGGATTCTGAGGTACGAAAAGTAAATGGACAGGGACATGCACTTACCAGTGTAGTTATAGAAAATCTGAAAACAAAGGAACTATCCGAAGTACCTACCGAAGGAGCTTTTGTATATATTGGAACCGAACCAATGTCAAAAATGTATGAAGGACAGTTGGAAATTGACAAATGGGGTTATATCGTAGCCGCTGAAGATACTAAAACCAGTATTGATGGAGTATTTGCAGCAGGTGACATAAGGACAAAACTCATTCGTCAGGTGGTCACAGCAGCATCTGATGGAGCTATAGCAGGAATCATGGCCGAAAGATATGTAGTAAGCAACAAATCATGACCGAAAAGCACCTACCCCATCTTGAAAGGAATACAAAACTGCTTAACTATGGAAAAATACTTGCTTTCAGGAGAATTTCTCCATAGTTTTTATTCCGCCTCTTTCGAACGAAGTGAAAGAGGCAAAAACAGAGGGACTCGATGTCCCGGAGTTTTTATTCAGCCTCTTTCGAATTGAATGAAAGAGGCTAAAACGAAGGAACTCGATGTTCCTGAGTCTCCGCCGCCTTAAATTTGCCCTGAAGAGAATTGTACAATAAGACTTACAATAGTTACACTTGCCCATACAACCAACCCCAACAACATTGGTTTGAAGCCGGTTCGGAGCATTTGTTTCAAATCAGAATTAAGCCCTATAGCCGCTAATGCTACAACAATAAAAAATTTGCCGACTTCTGTGATAAAACCAGCCATCTGTCCATTTATAACTCCAACGGTGTTTAAAAGCGATGCTGCCAGAAACCACACAATAAACCATGGAAATATCTTTTTGAAGCTATAATTAACTTCCCCGCCTCTCTTATTTGCTTCCCTTTTTTTCTGAATTGACACTACTGCCGCGAATATCAACGAAATAGGAATAATCATAGTAGTTCTTGTCAGTTTGACAATGGTAGCATAAGCACCTGCTGCATTACTGAAAGCATAGCCTGCTGCTACAACGGATGAAGTATCATTGATAGCTGTTCCGGCAAAAAGTCCGAATGCATTATCCGTTAACCCCAGTAAGTGTCCTAGCGGGGGGAATATAAGTACGGCAATGACATTGAATATAAACACGGTTGATATTGAGTAAGCAATTTCCTCATCTTCTGCTTCAATAATTGGTGAAATAGCCGCTATAGCTGATCCACCGCAGATAGCTGTTCCCATGCCGATCAAGCTTGTAAGCTTTATAGGAATTCTCATGAGTTTTCCAATCCCATAAGCCGTAATAAAAGCTGTAGTTAGTGTGAAAATCATCACATAAAGTGAGGATACCCCTACCTTATAAACCTGTGTAAGGCTTAAGCCTCCTCCTAACGCAATAATAGACCATTGCAGTATCTTTTTGGAGGCAAATGTCAGCCCCTGCTTTGTGGTTTTGGGTTTTCCCCATATACTACTGATTAAGATTCCCAATACAATTCCGAAAACAGGACCTCCGATAATAGGTGCCAACTTACCAAGAAATGTTGCTACGATTGCTAAAGCTGTTGCAAAAAACAATCCAGGTAGCATTTCTTTAAATCTTTTCATAATGAGCCTCCATAAGTTATTCTTGATAAATCTATCTTATTACTTTTATTCCCCAAAAACAAATTCCTATTAGTCATATAATCCATTATTACTGGAAAGAATATATAGTAAATATTTTCTACAGGAAGGTTGATAAACAATGTTTACACTTACGCTTAACGAAAAGGAAGTCGATCTTTTAAAAAAATCTATAAACCATTGTCTCCAAACCTGCAAGGATGGGGGCCCTGAAGATGGTTGTACTGATTGCGCAGCCATTAAAGGTGTACTAAATAGACTTCCGTAAAACATGATAAAAACCCTGTAAAGTATTGTATAATTCACTACTTTACAGGGCTTTTTTACATTTTAAACTCCAACAACATAAAAATATTGCTTTGTTTATAAAACCTTGATCTTTAGCATGAGTCAATCTCCATTTTCTTTAAAACATCATCCATTAATTCAGTTGCACATTTTACAAATTCCACGCAAGGACGTTTTTTATAATATTCTTTAGTTCTTGCTTCCGGTACAGGGCTATCATGCTGTAAATCCAAGCCCAAAAGCTCTCTGCATACAATCGAACCATTCTGTTCTTTAAATCTTTGTGAAAGCATTTGAATCAACTCATAATGCTTTTGCTTTATTGATTTATCCAAAGGATCGGTATACCCAAATTTGAGTCCTGCTATCATGAACATGGCTGAAACCGCTCCACATACCTCTCTTAACCTCCCCATTCCTCCTCCGAATGATGAAGCAAGCTTAATGGCGGTTTCAAAATCCATGTCTAATTCCTTATAATATGCTCCTAAAACTGCCTGTGAACAATTATACCCTTCCTTAAACAAGCTTATAGCAAATTCAGTATGACTATTCAAAATAACACCTCACCTTAAACCAGAAAAGGGGAACACCCTTTCACATACTCCAAACAATAATCAAATGACTAGTGATGCCCACAATTACAGCCGCTTTCCCCATTGTTTTGTCCATGCGAATGTTCATGTCCCGAACAGCCAACATCATTTGATTTCAAACTTCCATCCAAAAATGCCTCAATTGCCTCATCAATATTTCCACTTACCCCAGATATAATTTCAATACCGTTAGAAACAAGATTTTGCCTTGCCCCTTCACCCATGCCTCCAGCAATAACCACATTTACATTATGAGATGCAAGAAAACCCGGCAGGAGGCCATGTTGATTTCCCTGAGTATTTACAACAACTTTGCTTTTTATAATCGAATTTTCAATTTCAGCTATTGTAAAATTCTCGCACTTCCCAAAATGCCCGGATACATTAGATCCCTCTGTAGCAATTGCAATTTTCATAGACTTATTCTCCTCTCGCTTTAAATTCATGCTCTTCTCAATAAAACTAGCAGCCTCAGCTAAATACTCATTATTTAACTTCTCAATTTCACCTTTATCACTTAATTCTGCAACAGCCGGGTCAATCGGCATCTTTCCAAGCACCTTAACACCTAAATTATCTGCTATAGCATCAATTTTACTTTCACCAAAGAGCTTTATTTCCGTCCCACAATCAGGGCATTTTAAATAGCTCATATTTTCTACAACACCTAAAATAGGAATATTCATGGCTTTAGCCATATTATAGGCTTTCTTTACGATCAATGAAACCAAATCTTGAGGAGATGTAACAATAACAATTCCATCCAGCGGTATAGATTGAAATACCGTAAGCGGAACATCCCCTGTGCCCGGCGGCATATCCAGGAATAAATAATCAATATCTCCCCATATAACATCTGTCCAGAATTGTTTTACTGTTCCTGCAATAACAGGTCCTCTCCAAATAACCGGCGAATCGTCTTTCTCAAGGAGAAGATTTACCGACATTACATTGATATCATTATGTGTTTTTTGAGGATAGATTCCAAACTCGCTGCCTTCAGCTTTTTTTGTTATACCAAACATTTTAGGTATGGATGGTCCGGTAATATCAGCATCTAATATACCAACCTTATAACCCTTCCTACGCATCATTACTGCCAAAGTGGATGTTACAAGTGACTTCCCAACACCACCCTTACCGCTTACAACTCCTATTACCTTTTTTATAGAGTTAAGCTCATGAGTTTTTTCAATAAAGCTCGTCTGTTTACTTCCGCAGCTCCCAGATGAGCAAGAGCTGCCACAATCTGTGCTTTCACAATTACAACCATTGTCATTCATTTTATTCCACCTCATTACTGTTTATTTATTTTTTTCACATTCTTCGCATTTTTCGCAATCATACCGCTTGCACTCATTATTATGCCTTCTACAACAGGCTTTAGGTTCTGACAGTTCATATTTTCCCCCATCAATTCGAATGATCTTCCCATGGACAAGCGCATCTGCTATTTTTTTCCTTGCGCTATTTATAATCCGCTGAAAAGTACCTCTTGATACATTCATACTTTCTGCGGCACTATCCTGCTCCATTTCAAGATAGTCTGAAAGCCTGATGGCTTCAACTTCATCAATGGTTAAAACTACTTCATCCTGATTGTGTAATTGCGGATGAAAACAAGAATTGCCAGGTACAAAACCAATCGTCCTGCATTTCCTCGGCCTTGGCATTTGATCACCTACGATTTTTGCGGAGCAATATATCGAACACTATTAAGCTTCGCAGCAATATATTTTTATTATGTGCATATGCACACAATAATATTACTCCTGTTTAAAAGTCACGTCAATATCTTTAACTTATATATTTAATTAAATTAAAAACTAAGCTTGAAAATAATTATAATCTTAAGGCTAAAAAGCAGACAAAAACTAAATTCTAATCGAATTATAATAATGAAGTTTATAATGACAAAAAGCCCATCTTTTTGTCGTAAATATAAATATATTATGAGGAGGAGAAATATGTTAAGATCACGTTCAATGAAAAGATGTATTCTTTACTTACTTACTATCTCACTGGTTTTGACAGCGCTGTCATTCCCAATTGGAAAAAACAGTGTAAAAGCAGCATCGGGGGGGGCATATGAAACCAATACATATCGTAATCTTTTTGCAGAAATAGGTAAAAGCCAATCGGAAATTGATGCAAAATTGCAAAAGGCTTTTGATCAGATGTTTTATGGGGATGATTCAACACAGAGATTATTTTACCCTGTAGGAACAGATAAAGCCTACATTATGGATGTAGGTGACAATGATGTCCGCAGTGAAGGTATGTCATATGGAATGATGATTTGTGTACAAATGGACAAGAAGAAAGAATTTGATATGTTATGGAAATGGGCTAAAGAATACATGTATCACGCAGATGGCCAGTTTAAAGGCTTTTTTGCATGGCAGTGCAGTACTTCAGGAAGTAAAATGGATAATACACCGGCATCGGATGGCGAGGAATATTTCGCTACTTCTTTACTTTTTGCGTCAAACCGTTGGGGCGATGGAACCGGGATCTATAATTATAGTGCAGAAGCTAAGGCTCTTCTCGATGCAATGCTTCACCAGTCTGATGATGGCGTCGGTGTAAACATGTTCAACAAAACAGAAAAAAAGGTTGTTTTCTGTCCTACATCGGGAGCAGACGCATTTAGTGATCCATCCTATCATCTTCCTGCATTTTATGAATTGTGGGCTCTTTGGGGTGAAAAAGACAATTCTTTCTGGAGCGATGCTGCAAGTGCAAGCAGACAGTTTTTTCAGAAAGCAACCAACTCAACTACCGGATTAGCACCCGATTATGCAAATTTTGACGGCTCTCCTAAAGATGTAAGCTGGTCAAGCGGACATGCAGATTTCAGATTCGATGCTTGGCGCGTAGCTTCAAATATTGCTGTTGATTATGCATGGTGGGGAAAAGATTCATGGCAAGTAACATTCGCGGATAGAATACAGGGTTTCTTCTATAAAGAGGGCATTAGCTCATACGGAAATCAATTCACCGTAAGTGGTTCAAAACTTTCAAGCGATCATTCACCAGGACTAGTTGCTATGAATGCTGTTGCTTCTTTGGCGTCTACAAACAAATCCAATGAATTTGTTGAAGAATTGTGGAAGGTTAGTATACCAAGCGGTAAATGGAGATATTATGATGGTATGCTTTATATGATGGGATTACTTCATTGCAGTGGCAACTTCAAAATATGGAAACCTGATAGCGGAGAAATTCTATGTGGTGATATTAACGTTGACAAAGCTGTTAACTCAATTGATTTTGCTCTTTTAAGAAAACACCTTCTCGGTATGAGCATACTTACAGGAAACAATCTTCTTGCAGCAGACATGAATAAAGATGGAAGCGTTAATTCAATAGATTTTGCTCTTCTGAGGCAAATTCTTCTTGGTATGCCTTCGTGATTTTTAAATTATAAATTTTAGGCTTTTTTAGTGCTAAAAGTTTATATAGTTAACAAAAACTCTTTCATTTCTTTCTAAAGAGTTCAAATAAAAGCTTGGGCTCAACGACCTTTTGAAGAGACTTTTAAGGATACTTCAAAGTATTGGGCTCAGGGAATCATAAAGTTTTAAGGGGCATAAAACCAATTTATGCCCCTTTATATGTGACATGTGGTGAAAATTACCTCTTCAAAAGTAATTAAATTGTATTGTTTATTTTTAAAATCTTTGTTAAATTGAACATATACAATTTTTTTATGTTGTCAAAGATTAATAGTTGCCTTTTTCTTATAAAGGTAATATTAAAAGTCTGAAAAATTCTATCTACAAAGTTGATATCTCAAAAAAGTGCTCTTTATGGAAGTGATGCTATTGTTCACGGGCATAACCAGAATAAAAAACAATTGGGGGAAAATATGAAAAACAAACTAAATTCCAAGGTCCTATTTATAGTGATTATGTGTATTACAGCATCGATTGTTTTTGTAGGTTGTAAAAAGGTTATAAAGAATTCTGATACCGATAATGGTAACAAAGTTGCAGCTACTACCTCACCAGTTCCGCAGCCATCCCAAATGGCATCTGCGCAGCCGGAGCCATCACCTGAACCTTTTAAGGCTAAGGCTCTGTTTCTGTCTTCATGGCCCCTAAGCAATAAAAGTACTGTTGATCATTTTGTAAATCTGGCAAAAACAACAGAAATAAATTCCTATGTTATTGATATAAAGGATGACACAGGCTATGTCAGTTACCCGTCGGAAGTACCACTTGTTAAAGAGAAAAAGACTTATCAAAAAAGATTCAAAATAGAAGAAGTAGTTAAGGAATTTAAGGATAATGAAATCCATGTCATTGGAAGGATTGTATGTTTTAAAGATCCGGTTATATCAAAAAAGATGCCGGAATGGGCAGTTAAAAACACATCAGGGGGTCTTCTAATCCATAATGGTATGACCTGGGTTAATGCGTATAATAAAGATGCATGGAAATATAATGTTGATATAGCTAAGGAAGCACTGTCAAAGGGAGTAGATGAAATACAGTTCGACTATGTCCGCTTTCCTGACGGAAACAAGTCTAAAATGGTATTTCCAGGTTCAGGCGATAAAAAACTCTATGAAGGAATCGATGAATTTCTTGCATACGCTAGAAGTGAAATGCCCGATAGTACTATATCTGCAGATGTATTTGGAATAATATGCGAGAGCCCTAATGATACGGAAAAAATAGGCCAATATCTTGAGTACGTAGGAAAAGACGTTGATTATATATGCCCGATGGTATATCCATCACACTATTATGCAGGACAGACAATAAATAAGGTGGTATTCCCAAAACCTGACATGGACCCTTATAACGTTGTGTATAATACGTTAGTAAAAGCAAAATCTAGAATTTCAAAGGTCTCAGATTACAGAGCAAAAGTGAGACCATATTTGCAAGACTTCACTGCTACATGGCTTGGTTCAGGTAACTACAAAAAATACGGTGCCGATGATGTAAGACAGCAAATCAAAGCAGTTTACGATGCCGGTTATGATGAATGGATTTTATGGAATTCAACTGTTAAGTATTCTGAAGATGCGCTGGAAAAAGAGTAATTTAGGTTTGGACTTGACAATTTTAAATTGTCCCTAATTAAAATAGTAAAACAATGATTCAGATTGATAAATTAAATCTGAATCATTGTTTACAAAGCCATATTAAATAAATTCATTTATTTTTTGCAGTATCAAACTGCCACTTTCACCAATACTTAGGCCCAATAATAAATTTCGATATCCAGGCAAGGACGAGAATAACTATCCACAGCCGACCTATATAGGGTGGAAGCTCGATAGCTTTATTCGTTCTCCAGTTAACTTTTCATTGCCAGATACCTTTCTTTTGGGCATAAAATATGCTCCCTTCTAAGTGACAAGTTTTATTACTTCACTTGTCTACCCATAAGGGAGCCCATCATTTCTTAGTGCATCAGCCCCTAGTTTATTAAACTTTTATGCTTACCTTAGCGATTCTTTTACTTTTTCAAACTCATATCCCGGCGAAACAGTTGATATGCCTTTCATTTGAGTTTGGGCCGGTACATCTTCAGGAATTTTAAACAACTTGTAGAATTCTCCAATCTCCATATTTAAAGATTGAGCTGCCTCCCTGATAGTCATAGAGCCTTTTATACCACTAATATCAACCTTGTTTGAATCATTTTCTGCTTTGGATGTTTCTGGTTCTTTTACCGAAATATCTGTCCCACCAGCTTTTTCTTTAGCAGCATCAAAATCATAACTTGGAACCTCTTTTGAGATTTCTTTTAATTTGGTCCCCTTTGATACACTTTCCGGTATGCCAAGTTTATCATACACTTCTTCAATAGACATGCCTGTTGCCATTGCTGCCTCCTCTATAGAATAATATCCTTTGACTTCCGAAATCGATATAGTTTGTCCTTCTTTCAAAGCTGAAGGCAATATTTCAAAATTCCCAGTCACTTGGGCAACCAATATTGTTCCAAAGAATAAACCAACAACTATAATTATCATTACAAAAGGATGAATAGTCTTTTTTGCAGTCTTAATCTCAAGTGCTCCATTTTTCGGGCAGGCCAAAACACATTCATTACAGTTTATGCATTCTGCACTAGTAACTTTAGCTGCTTTCTCCACATCAATATTCATAGGACAAGCTTTGTTACATGCCTTGCAATGAATACAAACGTTATTATTTCGTTCAACTTTTGTAGGGCTTATTTTACCAATAATTCCATAGAACGCCCCAACAGGGCACAGGTATTTACAAAAGAACCTGTCATAGAGTAATGATGCTATCAATGTAATTGCCAAAAGTATAAACCCAACTATGGCGGCTGGATCTTCCTCAATAGTATCTGCAACTGCTGACAGATGAGCATATGCTGAATATGGATCATATGCTGACATCCATAGAGAACCCAGGTACCATGCCATTCCTACAGTAAGAAGCAAAATAAGGTACTTTAAATATCTTAATGGTCTATCAATTTTCGGTGATATTACAAATCTTCTTTTAAATATCTTTTGTCCTATTCTTGCAAACACCTCTTGCAGCGCTCCAAAAGGACAAAGCAATCCACAAAAACTTCTTCTGAACAGAACTGCAATGGCTATTGTTAGAACCAGTAAAACTACTGTACCTGAGTATATTTTTTTAATAAAGCTACCCATAAAAAGCAAAGTAAACAGGCTTTCAAGTGCACCAAAAGGACATAGCGCATGTATAGACGGAGCTTTACCTCCCCCTAGAACCTGATGCATATAGGACTCATAAGTAACCCATACAAGCAATCCCACTATCACAAAAAGCCTTAACCATTTTGTGACTTTATTCCAATTCATATAAGACACCCCTCTACCTAAAGTTTTGCAACCTCCCCTATACAACCGTATAATTATCAGAGGGTAGCTTTCGCGAGCCCTCCGATAACTATACACCTTGTAGAGGGGTTCTCTACCTGTTAGTATTATTTATTATTTCCCATACCGCAACCTGCTCCACCACAACTGCCATTCCTCATTCCTGCTCCACAGCCCATTCCTCTGCCCATTCCTTTTCCTTGCCCAAAACCTGCTCCATACTTTTTGCCAATTCCAGCATTACCAGTACCATCACAAGTTGCTTGGTTTGTTTTAATTTGATTATAGATTTCGTCCGCTTGCTGCTGTGTAAGAGTACCATCTTTTACCCTTTGGTCAAGCACCGCTTTTTTCTGTTCGAGTATTTGTGCCTTGAATTCATCAAGTTTTCCAGCTTCCTTAGCTATTGTTCCGTAAGTTTTACCTTCAGCACGCTCATTAGCTACATCTGCAACACTTTTGCCTGTCAACGCTGCTGTAATATCTGCCGGTGTTTTTATATCGGCTGCATAAGCTACTCCTGCTACCCCTATTGCACCTATAGCAACAACTAATACAATAAGCTTTTTCATATTTTTCAACCTTCAACACTCCTTTTTATTTGGTTTTAATAAATTTAATTTATGTTTTCATTCTAAAAAATAAATGTGGCAAAAGTTTGACAAAAGTTCGAAACAAATTTGACATTTAGTTTTCTTAATACGCCATAATTTTGTAACAAATAATTACTATTAAAATGGTATAATCTAAGAAAAGGAATAAAAGATTGGAGGGTTCATTATAAACAAGCATATTTTGATAGCAGACGATAATGATGGAATTGTTGATATATTGAAGACCTATGTGTCTAAGGAAGGGTTTACCCCAATTATTGCTTACGATGGCGAAAGCGCTGTTAATATGTTTAATGAGTACTCCCCGCTCTTAATTCTGTTGGATGTCATGATGCCAAAAAAAGATGGCTTTGAGGTTTGCCAAGAAATACGTAAAACATCCAACGTTCCTATTATCATGGTTACCGCAAAGGGTGAAGACGCAGACCGTATAATGGGACTGGACATTGGAGCTGACGACTATATCGTAAAACCCTTCAGCCCCGGAGAGGTTATGGCACGGATACGTGCTGTATTAAGGCGTATTGATATTTCGGAGGAGGATAAGAAGGATATAATCCGTTTTCCTGGACTTGAGATCAATATTTCCGATTATGAGGTAAAAATTAATGGGCAAGAGGTCAACCTTACCAAGAAAGAAATAGAAATATTCTGGCTTTTAGCCTCGAACCCTGGTAAGGTTTTCTCGCGAGATAATCTTTTAAACAGTGTTTGGGGATATGAGTATTTTGGTGACGCCCGTACTGTTGATACACATATAAAAAGACTCAGGGCAAAAGTCGATATACCAGGTAGCATGGCAAGCAGTGAATCAAAATCAACCAACCAGCCTGAGTCCTTTATTTGGGATATAAAAACCATATGGGGAGTAGGATATAAATTTGAGGTGAAAAATGTTTAAAAAGAGGATTGCTTTTAAACTAACCCTGGGCTTCGTTGTAATTGTACTAATTTCAATGCTCACTATTGGCTTGGTTTTTATCAATATATTTCGTCAATATGCCTTTGACAGTCGTCAGAAAATCATGCTTGAAAGAGCACATAACATATCCGAGGTTCTTTCAGAGAATTTGCAAAGCAATGGACAAATGCGAGGATTTGGCGGATTTATGCGTTTCCTTGATACAATGGCTGAAGCAAAAGTATGGATTATTGACAGACAAGGCAATCCTGTTGCCCTAAGCGGAATGGGTATGGGCACAGGTATGGCGCACACTTTGTCTCCGGGACCGCTGCCTGAAGCCGCAGAGAATGTCATTCAGGATGTCCTTTCAGGAAAGGAATCAGTAAGTGAAAGCTTCAGTAATGTGTACAATGAAGCCACCTTGACAATAGGAGTTCCAATTTTGGATTCTGATAAAAATGTAATTGGCTCCGTCCTTCTACATGCTCCCATAACAGGAATAACAGGCGCTCTAAACAAGACAATCAGTATATTATCCGTTAGCCTTTTAATTGCTCTTCTTATTGCAGTAGGGCTAGGTATTTTCTACTCAATTATTTTCACACGCCCTTTAAAAACAATGAATCGCACGGCATTGGAAATGGCTCGCGGAAATTATAATGCACGAACAGGCATTAATCGCCAGGATGAAATAGGACAGCTTGGAGACTCACTTGATTTGTTGGCATCTGAACTTTCTGAGGCCACTGAAGAAATTAACAAACTGGAACAGGTAAGAAGAGATTTTGTTGCAAATGTATCCCATGAATTCAGGACACCCCTCACTGTTATCAGAGGCTCCCTTGAAGCACTTTCCGATGGTACAATCGAAGATACGGAAGATATTAAACGTTTCTATCAGAGAATGCTTTCTGAAACCAGAGGCCTGGAAAGACTTGTAAGCGACCTTTTAGAACTCTCGCGTCTTCAGTCAGGTAAAATTACAATCCATAAGGAACATGTCCACATCCCAAGCCTTCTTTCTGACATTATAAAGAGTATGCAAACAATAGCAGATAAGAAAGAAATACAAATCGATTTTATTACAGACGATAATGTACCACCTGTTCTAGGAGATTATGACAGACTTAGACAACTTTTTGTAATTTTTATAGATAACGCCATAAAATATTCTCCCGATAAAACAATTGTAACTGTAACTACACATGTTAAAGACTCACTAGAAATATTAATTCAGGATCAGGGATATGGTATAGCCGTGGAAGAGCTTCCCTATGTTTGGGACCGTTTCTATAAAACTGACAAGTCAAGAAAAAGTAGTGGTACAGGTCTTGGACTTGCCATTGCAAAGCATCTTATAAAACTTAATGGAGGAAGTGTAGAATTAAAAAGTGCGGCTGGCAAAGGTACTACTATAGAAATACAGCTTCCGGTACAAAACGTTGATGAGCAATAGTTTAAAAAAATAAAGTGAATGCTTCATGCATCCACTTTATAACCTCTCTTTATTATACGCTGATTAGCCGATCAATTTCAGACTGATCAAAGCCTACAATTATATTGCCATTAATGTCAATTACGGGAACACCTCTTTGACCTGATTTATTCACCATTTCCATCGCGGCTTCCCTATCTCTTGAAACATCAACATCTTCAAAAGGAACATTTTTTGATGTTAAATATTTCTTTGCCACCGTACACCAAGGACATGTTGGAGTAGAATATACTTTTATTGTCATAAAGACTACCTCCTTCAGATAGTATGATTTATTGTTTAATATATACCCCTTACAGGTATACTTAAACAAAATAATTTAAATCTTACAGGCAAACTCTTATTGGTTAATTTACATAGCTGCTTTTATTATTTACTATTAATAAGAATTTATCTTTACTATCCAATTTCTATATATTGGGAGTCTATAAAATCGGCAAGCCACACTTTTTCGTTCCCCTTATAAAACTTAATTCCTTCATTCCATGCATCCCTTGAATTTATAATAAGTAAAGCTGGATGGTCATCTCTCCTTTTGCCAACTTGTAGCGCCATATCTGAGTCAACAGCCAGATGAACATATTGCCTTCCTTTAGGAATCAAACCCTTTTCCTTAATCATTGATAAGAATCGTTTTGCAGTTCCATGGTATAGTATCTCAGGCGGCTGCATCGGTTCCTTTATTATTTTCTGTGGAACTGAATGCCCGTACAAGGCTCTTATTCTTTTGTCGTCTACTTCAAATCTCTTCTTATCACAGTTTTCTACCACGTAAATAATATCTTTGATTTCTAGCTCAGACCATTTCTTTTCCTCATGAAACGAGTATAGTAAATGCTCAATATTTACCCATCCATGTTCATCAATCTCCAGTTCATATTCCCATGGTGCATGCCTTAATGCATAAGACATCGCCTTACTTAACCTTATATAATCCATTTGCCATCAACCTTCCTCATAAAAACATCATTTTCATCCAATATGTTCAAGCAGCTTATCTACTAAAGGATATACCTTTTCCCTACCTCTAAGCTCACAATATTTAACTTCAAAGCAACGCCCGCTCAAATTCTCTTATTTTTGCTTTATCAACAGAGCTATCATATATTGCAAACGTAATTCTATCAAAAAGCAGTTTATATCCATCTTCGTGCAGTACTTTTCTAAAGTATTCTGCAACATCCTCCGTTTTGTTCTTAAAAACCCCACAGCCATATGCACCTAAAACTATAGCTCTATTGTTATTCAAGGCAGCAATTAACAAAATCTTTTTAATTCTGCTAATCATTACGCTATGAATTTTTTCTATGTTTCCTTTTTCGCGTTCCCGTACAACTCCCGCATTTACCGCAGGAGCTGTGATAAATGATATAAGGAATGCCTCCTTAAGCAATCTGTTATTGTCATCCCTGAAGACCGGCACTTTAGGTGAGTAAATCATGTAATCGGAATAAAGGCAAGTCTTAATACCCCTATTATAGTCATACATTTCTTTCATTTGAGAAATACAAGGGTACAGACCTGATGATCTTGCAAGACTTTCTTCCTGAGCTTGACTACCACTTAAAAAACCACCGCCTGGGTTTTTAGCAGATGCAAAATTTAAACAGACAGCTTTATCAAACCCTTCATCAACAACAAGTCTTCTTGCTGCACTTATTGTTGTCTCGTCAGTTATCTCAACTATAGGTTTTTTAGATTCTTTTTCATTTCTGATTTTTTCAATTTCATTTTCGATATTTTCAAAACTATCGGGCTTGTACAGTATAGTATTGTCTATCGCAATTTTCAGGTCTTCTTTTATATCTACTGTTGTCCCTTGATGATTTGTATATAAACCTGCTTCTAATATCTTTAATGTTTCAAGAGCAACTTTTACCCTGATATCTCTATTTTGTGAATTATTCATAGTTAATACCTCCAACGAACCACTAGTTCTCATTTTTGAGAAGATCGTCCCTTAGCTGTGTTAGCACTTCACCCAACCAGTTCTTTCCTCTCCAAGTCTTTCTGTCTTGAATTCTTGGGTCATCTTCAGAAAGACCTACACCCCAAATACTATCCACTGGACTAGCTTCCACAATAGTCCCTTTTGTTTCAAGGAGTTTTTGCTTAAGTTCAGGATTTTGTGTAAACTTAGCATAGTTGCCGTCATATACAATCTTTTTGCAGTTACTTTCCCACACTTCTTGATTAAAGTGTTTTACCTTACGGCCAAGAGACTTATGCTGTGAAGGCATTTTAGCTTCAAGAATTTTTTGTGATATCTCCTCATCTTTAAATAGTACAGCTTTCATATACATCATGTATTGTTCAGCACAATTAAATTCTATTCCGTTAATAATAAATTTTGCTATGTACCATTGTGAAAAAGGTGAATGCGATCGCCAGAAAAAAGTAAATTTCTCCATTTAATATCCCTCACTTTCTTACTATAGCTTTATCGAGCTATAGTTAAACCTGATAACTATTTATTAACACATTGTTCTTAACTCGTTGTTAATATCATTATATTAGTATTCTATTTCCATGTCAACATTAATTAATTATTAAATAAAGTATTACGAAAACAAAAAAGCCCATACATTGGGCTAAAATAATACAGATACCTTTTGAATTGTTTTCTGAAGCAAACTTGTATATCCCTTCCAAAAATAAAAGCTCTAATAAGGATTTTTTGAATATAGGTAAGAATAAATTAGTAATAGCATTGCAATGATAATCAAGAAAATTATAGATGCAACTAACAATGTTTTGTTTTTCTTTACTATTCCATAGATTATACCTGCAATTGCGGCTGTAACAAGAATAAAAACCAGAGCCATCACTTATCACTCCTATCTAAAATGTATCTTTTCCATTTTCATTCAACACTTTTACTTATTTATTATCATACTATATAACATAACCATAAAGGAAGGGTTTTAACATGATAAACAACTTTTTAGCTTCCCCTCAATTTGCTCCCGGCGAAAACGCTATATCAATAGTTAGCCACCCCCCTGAAATTCACCCAGGTACACCTGTTAATATAGTTATGCCATGGTATGGGAACCTATGTGCTGTTCAATTACCGAACGGTGAAATTCATCGTTGGTTTGCTTGGTTCGAATTAAGACCCCAGAACCCTTATTCAGGAACTCCTCTCGCCCCAGGTAGTTATGCTACAGTAATAGAATCGGCGGGACATGGCAAACCACCTCATGTTCCAATTGGAACTATGGTACGAATCGTTAAATGTATCCCGAATACTATTTTTTACGATTCAATACTAAGCATTGGCGAATACCATAGATGGTTAGCTGAATTTGAACTGGCAAAACCGCTATAAAAAGCACCCCTCCCAACATATAAACAATAATTTATTTCCGAATATCATCGACTGTTGATGAATATGATTAAGGAGGAAAACGCATGCCTTATAACGAGCGGCTTCAAGAACAAATAAGGACAATAATCCATGAAGTCAATTACTATACAAACCTTTTATATGTCCTATCCTGCACATATACACGCAACATGATTCTAAACCTGATAAGAGACAGGTTAGCAACGATTAATTTTTTACTTGAACTTTCAGGCAGTGAAACAGGTACTACCGCCAACTTACCTGTAATTCCCAAAGGTAGTATTTCCAGCACAATCCCAAGCAGCAGTACAAAAAGCGGCATTGAAAAAATAATACAGGGCATTGCTCCAAGTGAGCTTCAAAACTTGAACAGTCCAACTTCGCAGAATAGTGAAGGAAGCCAAGTAACCTTTACCGTACAGGAATTATCAAAGTACAACGGAAAAAATGGGAATCCAGCTTATGTAGCAGTAAACGGTATAGTTTATGATGTTACAAATAATGCCGCATGGGCTGCCGCAACTCACTTCGGGCTTGTAGCAGGAAGAGATTTAACTGGAGAATTTGCCTCCTGCCACGCAGGCCAGAATATATTATCAAAATTAAAAACAGTAGGACGGTTGATACAATGACTGATAACCAAAATCTTTGTCCAGAATACGAAAGCAGGCACGGCACTTCAAATACGCTTTTGGATGAGGTCAGTGAAAAAATATCTGATCGCACATTAAAAAAGAGAAATTTAATATGGCTTGAGCTTACCGGGTGCTCTGGCAACATTATATCGCTGCTGGATGGCTACCACCCTGAATTTGAATATTTAATCACCAATATGGTAAACCTCCTTTACAACAACAGTCTCATGTCGGACTGGGGAGAAAGTGCCATAGCAAAGCTTATGAGTGCTGTAGGTACAGACTTTATTCTAGCTGTTGAAGGTGCTGTTGCGACGAAAAACAATGGGCTTTACAACATCATTGGAAGGTGGCAGGGAAAACCTTTCACAGCCTTGGATGCTATAAGGCTTTTAGGAGAAAAAGCCTCCCATGTGATTGCCGTCGGTGCATGCGCCACCCATGGAGGCGTTTCTGCAGCAACTCCTAATCCTTCGGAAAGCGTAAGTGTACAGTCCTTATTAAAACGTAAAGTTATCAAACTTCCAGGCTGTCCCTGCCATCCAGACTGGTTTTTAGGCACACTGGCACATATAATTCTTTATGGCGAGCCGGAACTGGATAACCTTGATAGACCCTTGCTATTCTATAGTACCCGCATCCATGACAGATGCCCTAGAAGGTCATATTTTGATCAGGGTATATTTGCCACAAAACTTGGCGAACAGACCTGTATGTTCAAATTAGGCTGCCGTGGACCAGTGACAAGGTCAGACTGCCCTATAAGGCAGTGGAATAAATATGTAAACTGGCCTATCAAGGATGACACTCCATGTATAGGCTGCTCACAATTTGGTTTTCCAGATAGAATGGAACCTTTTATTAGTTATAATACTACAAGAGAAGATGAATAAATGTCTCACAAAACCTGACTCTTTAACTCCCTGTTATTAAATACTGCTTTACTTCCAACAAAGATTCAATAACCGGCACACCAAGGCATGATACTCTTTCTTTGCTTTGATGCCCGCTGGTTAACAATATACAATCACAACCTATCTCACAGGCTGTTTCATAATCGTGCAATGTATCACCTACAAGCAAAACTTCTTTTTTATCAAATCCTGATTCCTCAAGCCACATTTTTCCGGTATCCACCTTGCTTGTAGCATGGCAATGATCAAGCCCAAGCAGCCTATCAAAATAATCAATAATCTCAAAATGCCTTACCTGTGCCTCTAGATTTCCTATCTGTGAAGCAGACAATATTACCTGGTTAATGCCTTCATTTCGAATATACTCCAATACAGGTATACAATTTTCGTTTAGTCTCGCTGATAAGCTCTCTTTTTGATATTCTGTAATAAATTCCATGGATATTTTCTCAAATGGCTCTATTACAAAATCAAATCCAAGCTTATTGTAATAGTGTTTTACCGGGAAGCCAAATATTTCTTTATACCTTTTGGTATCTAACAATGGCAAATTGCGATTACGTAGTATTCTATTCATTACATTTACGCAGACGTCCAAATCATCAAACAATGTACCATTCCAGTCCCAAATGATACAGTTATATCTATCCAAGATTAATCACCCTTTTCAAAGTCCTTGTAAAGCAAACTTGGCTGTATTCCAGTATTGTTCTGGTACTTTCCGCTGCAGTATTTTTCATATTCGCCCTCAATAGAATGATAATATATCTGGCAAATCTCAACTCCTGGATATATCTTTATTGGATGAACGCATTGAATCTCCAGCGTCCAGTATCCACTGAAGCCAACATCACCAAACCCAGCAGTTACATGAATATATAGCCCTAGTCTGCCAATGGAAGATCGTCCTTCCAGCATTGGAACATAATTTTCGGTCTTTGTGTATTCAAGCGTCCTTCCCAAGTATAATCTACCAGGTTCAAGTACAAGTCCTTCTTCTGGAATAATAATGCTTCTAGTCTTATTAGGCTTTTTCATATCCAGAATATTATCCTCATATACTAATAACTCATTATGCAAACGCAGGTTATAGCTGTTAGGATTAACGTATTTCTCCTCAAAAGGTTCAATTATTATCTCATTGCCAATCCGATTTTTTATTTCAAGACCTGAAAGTATCATTCAAATAACCCCCATAATAAAAATGGCACACAGAAAAGCTATCCATGTACCATCCATTATACATTAACAATCTTATTATATCTACCGTAGGTACTGTTAAAAAATTAGCTTAAATAATAGGGAGCAGCAATCTACCACCCCTACTATTATCTGATAGTAGTTCTAAATAAGATTCAAGCTTTTCATAACCTCTATAAATTTTTGTGTATTTATAGGCTTAACTGCAAATGCTTCGCAATCATTATTATAAGTCTGCATAATTGTTCCAGTATCATTTAAAGCTGTAGTCATAATTATCTTACACTTTTTCGCTTCCTCAATACCCTCTCTTTTTTCTATATACCTTATAGCTTTCAGTGTCTTAATACCATCGAGCTTTGGCATCATAACATCAAGGCAAACCAAATCATATGGTTCACCATCTTTTATTGCCATCAAAAAAGTATCTAGAGCTTCCATTCCATCTACACAAATATCACATTCACCATAGCTTGACAAAAATTTGAATAAAAATTTCCCACTGACATTATCATCTTCAACAATTAAAATTCTCATATAAATCATCTCCTTTGTACACAGTTTTTTATTAAAGAGATCGAACTGCAAAAGTTCATTGCCAATAACTCACAATTCTAAAATACATTTTTCAATTTTTTCTATATAATTTCCTATTCCCGGAATTTTTTCCTTCCTTGCACTCAATTCAATTCTTAAGGCATTCTCATATATCTGCTCTACATCAAACCTTTGAATATATTCCTTAATTGAATGTGAGTAATTTTCTAGCAAGCTGGTATTTTCATCATTTAATGCCTGCTTCATTTTGAAAACTAAACCCTCTAGAAAACTTTTATCAATATTTTCTTTTGGTTCTACAAACTTTTTAGAATTTTCAAGTAAGTTTTCAAGTTCCTTATCATCCTTACCTTTTATGATTTGCTCAATTGTATTAAAAAGTTCAGAAATGATTACAGGCTTTGAAATATATGCATCCATACCAAAAGCCAAAAACTTCTCTTTGTCACCTTGTAAAGCATGGGCTGTCAATGCTACAATCGGTAATCTAAAATTATGTTCCTCCGAAGTTAATTCTTCCTTGCTAATATAATTATTCTTTTTTAACTCACTCTCCCTGATATATTTGGTCGCTGTAACCCCATCCATCTCAGGCATCTGTATGTCCATTAAAACCAAATCAAAATTCTTCTCTGAAACACAGTTTATTGCTTCAAAACCATTATTGGCAATCTTAACCCTATGCCCAAAACCACGAAGCATCCCTTCAATAACTGTCTGGTTTATTTTGTCATCATCAACTACCAAAATATCCAGTTCTTTAGATGCTTTATAATTACTGATACCTTTAAATTGATTTACACTCTGTACTATACCGCGTTCAAGTTTTATTGTAAAAGAAAATGTGCTACCTATACCTTTTTCACTTTTAATCCATATACTTCCGCCCATCTTCTCTATAAGCCTTTTCGAAATTGCTAACCCTAATCCTGTTCCGTTGTATTTCCTTGTATAAGAGTTATCCACCTGGGAAAAGCTTTTAAAGAGTTTTTCCATATCCTCATCAGCAATTCCAACACCCGTATCTGAAACCTCAAAAAGTATAAATTCATCATTATCGATTGTGTTTATATCCACCTTTAAATTTATACTGCCAGCTTCAGTGAACTTCAAAGCATTACTGAGTAAGTTGTTTAAAACCTGCTTTATTCTGAGTTGGTCTCCAATTATATATTCAGGTAGGTCAGAGCTTATTGAATAGTCGACCATTACATTATGTTCCTTAGCTTTGATTTTATATGGTTTTACCGTTTGCTCCAATAAATCTTCCAATCTGAAACTTGAGTTCACAAGTTCCAGTTTCCCGGCCTCAATTTTAGAAAAATCAAGTATTTCGTTTATTAACTTTAGGAGAGAATCAACGCATGATTTTGCTGTCTCAAGATTATCTCTTTGTTCATTATTCAAGTCACTCATAAGTGTTAAGTCAATCATTCCCACCATTCCATTTAAGGGTGTTCTTATTTCATGACTCATATTGGCTAGAAACTGGCTTTTTGCTTTGTTAGCAGCCTCAGCCTCTTCTTTGGATTTATTCAACTCCTCCATCATGCTCTTATGTTCCGATATATCAAAAACCGCACCTATATATCCTGCAAACTCTCCTTTTAAATCATATATGGGATGTCCAATATTCCTTACCCAATGGTAGCTCCCATCATTGTACCTTAATCTAAATTCAACTTGGAGGGCTCCTCTCTTATTGAATGAATCCCAAAAAACATCTTTGCATTTTTTCAAATCATCATGATGTATTCCTTCTGTCCATCCTGCACCAAGCTCCTGCTCAATAGACCTGCCTGTAAATGCCAGCCAGTTGTTGTTGAAATAATCACACTTGGAGCCTACTCCAGTTCGCCAAATAAGAGCCGGAAAATTATCAAAAAGTGAAATATAATAATCACGTGAACGTATAATAGCATCTTCCATAAGCTTTTTCTCTGTAATGTCATCAATGACAAGAAGACAGTCATTTAATCCAACTATATCTGTATTTGTCACATATATTTTAAACCACTTTAAAACAGGTTTGCCATTAAGAAGAATTTCAGCTTCGACTTCAAAGTCTACAAATTCCGTCCTATTCCTAAAAAAATCCGTAAGTGTTTCTGCTGTTAAACATTCAAAACATTTTTCGCTTTTACCACAGCCATTGGCTATGAAGCTGTTTATACATCCAATGCCATCGCCGAATCTTCTGCCTATACATTCATCAATTTCTTTTTCAATAATATTAAGCATTGACTTATTTATATCTCTGATAATAAGTTTTTCGTCTACTACAAGCATTCCCACAGGAGCGGTTTCATAAATTGTTTTAAACTTTTTTTCTTCAAAGCTCAATTTATCCTCAATGCTTCTAAGCCTGGATATGTCCCTGAATACTATTACCATACCACATATTATATTTTCTTCATTTTTTACAGGTGATATTTTTGCCGATATAAAAAATATTGACAAATCTTTCTTTACAAGTACAGTATCTTTAATAAGACCTTTTTCTTCCCCGGATTTCATAATATTATAGCAATAACCATCTAAATAACCTTCAGAAGATATGTTTTTAATACGGAAAACATACTCAATTTTTTTCCAATGCATTCGTCTCTATTCCATCCAGTTAAGTTTTCTGCAGCTTTATTTATAAATAGAATTTTACCCTCATTGTCCGCATATAATAATCCCTCACCAATGTATTCCAATATTTTTTGACTATTATAGCTGTTTACTTCCATCTTATGTCCTCCAAGTTCACGATATTTCAAGTTATTTTTTACATTTATCAGTAACTAAAAGCATACATATTTTTGTCCACAGCGCGCTTTTAAAAATTTAAGCTACAATTCAATAATTTCTAAGGAGCATAGGCAGTTTAAGGCCTATGCCCCTTTATTTCTATTTATTAATCTCTTTAGTTCAGAAAAACTTACCTGCTTTTGTACAACACGGATTTAATACTTGTCAAAATCAATATCGTTTAATGAAATCCTTGATTTAGATGCTTTTCCAACTGTAAATCCGTTACCAGCTTTCTTTAATCCTGCTCCTTTAGGTGCTTTTTTCTCATCCATCATGCATTGCAACGCTTTAAGCACATCAGGGCTCAGGTCATTTATATTTCCAAAGGATTCTGCATTCTTTAACTTGAATTTAGCAACCATTTCTTTTAGAAGATCTGCCTGACCTGAAAGTTCTTCACTTGCTGCAGAACCTTCCTCCGCTGTTGCCGAATTCGTTTGGATCACCTGTGAAACCTGTGATATTCCCTGATTAACCTGTGATATTCCTGTTGCCTGTTCATTTGATGCAGATGCTATATTGCCAACAATATCCGCAGCCTTTGCTACTCCTTCAACTATATTGTTCAATGCATCTGCAGTTTCATTTGCAATCTTGGTACCTTCTTCAACCTTCTTAATAGAACCTTCTATCATAGATGTTGTTTCTTTAGCTGCATTCGCACTTCTTGCTGCTAAGTTTCGTACTTCTTCAGCTACAACTGCAAAACCTTTTCCGTGTTGGCCAGCCCTTGCAGCTTCCACAGCAGCATTTAATGCAAGTATGTTAGTCTGGAATGCAATATCATCAATAACTTTAATTATCTTTGAAATGTTGGAGGATGACAGATTGATCTCCTCCATTGCCTTTAGCATTTCTTTCATTTGATCATTTCCTTGAGCTGCATTGTTTTTTGCTGTTAAGGCAAGCTCATTTGCAAGATTTGCATTTACTGCATTCTTTTTAGTCTGTTCTGCTATTTCATTCATGGAAGCTGTCAATTCTTCTATGGAACTTGCCTGTTCTGTCGACCCCTGTGATAGTGCCTGGCTTGAATCAGAAACCTGCCTTGAACCAGCTGCAACCTGTTCCGCTGCCAAATTCATATCTCCTAGAACTTCATTGAAGGATTTAACAATCATATTTATTGAATTTTTGATTTCAATAAAGTCTCCTAAATAATCAACAGTAATTCCTACACCAAGATTTCCATTGGCCATTTCCGTAAGTATATAAGATATTTCATTTATATAACTTGAAATTGTCTTAATTGTAAAGTTGAGCGCTTCCTTGATTCGAGCGTGGTCACCCTTGTAATTACCGATAACTGCAGTTTGCAAATTACCCTTTGCCATCTCATCTAAAACTGTTGCTGCTTCCATAACCGGTTCAACAATTTTTTCTATAAGTCCATTAAGCCCTTTAATCATAACGGCCCAATCACCCTGGAAGGCTTTGTCATTTCCTCTTTCACTCAATTTTCCTTCTTCAGATGCTTCAATGAGCTTATTAATTTCATTATTTACATCCTTCAAATTCTTTCTTAATGATTCTATATTTTCATTAATAAATGCCTTCTTACCTGGAAATTTTTCAAGCTCTGCCTCAAAGTTACCTTTCGAAAATTCGGCCACACATGCCATTGCTTTTTTCTTAACGGTAATGTGCCCTTTTACCATATCATTTACGCCTTTTGCCATCGCCCTGTATGAACCATTGAATTTTTCTTCTGGTACAACAACATCAATATCGCCCAAATCATGCTGCTTTGCCATGTAATCCATATCAGTGATAAATAAATTCAATGTATCAATTAATTTGTTCAAATTGTTCTTAATTTCATTGAAATCACCATAATAAGTATCTGTTATTTTAGGTGGAATGTCTCCATTACTTACCCTGTCAATATACTCAGCAGTAACATTGATTGGACCTACAAAGGCATCTATTAAATTATTTATTCCTATCACCATTTCCTTCCAACTACCTGAGTAGGAGTTTGCATTACATCTGGTGTCAAGTTTTCCTTCTTGTGTAGCTTTAATAAGGTTGCCTGTATCCGCAATCAATCCTCTAACTGTATCTACTGTTTTATTTAAAGCCGGAGAAATTTCATCCTGTGAATCTTTAGGCTGTATAATCATGCTCACGTCACCATCAGAAATTTTCTTCATTACACCTACAACATTATTCTGCAAATCATCTGCAAATTCATCCATGTCCCTTGCCATCTGTCCGATCTCATCTTTTGTATCCATATTTAGCCGAGTTCCAAGATGACCTTTTCCCATCTCCTGCAGCATATTTGCAGCTTTCTTGATAGGCTTGGTAATAATTCTTGATATAAACACACCTAGAAGGATTGATAGGCATAATGTTACAAAAACGACTAATAGCATTATCAGCATTGTGCTATTGGCTTGATTAGTATTTTTTTCTTCTTGTTGTTTAGCATCCTCAACTTTTAGTTCAACCAATTTTTCTATTGCATCCTGTTCTGCTCTTGAAGCAATTCCTGCACTTCCTGTTTCACCTAGTATTTCATACGCTTCAGCATCCTTATTTTCTTTAGCTAACTTTATTACTTTATCAATCTCAGTTCTGTATGCTTTTCTGGAATCTACAAATTTGTTGAATTCTTCTCTCATTCTGTCTGAAAGTATCAAAGCCTCATATTCAGATGAAAGTTCATCAATTTCTGCTATTCTTTCATTGATTTTGTCAATATTTTGTTGAATATCGCTATCGCTTGATGCAATTATCATATCCCTCGCATTAACACGCATCCTTTGAAATGCAGTTGAAATACCCGATAATTGAGATATTGGAACTGTCATGTTGCTATACAATTTACTGTCCGAATCACTGAGGGATTTAATATTCCAAATTCCAACAACACCTATAACTCCTGTCAACAACGATACAATTATAAATCCCAACAACAACTTCGCTCCGATTTTCATATTATAAAACCACTTCATACTAATAACCTCCTTGTTATCATTATTTAGTCCAATAAACTGCTTTACAAACACTATAGATAACGTTTAAGTGCTATATGTTTGTTATCTAAATTCATTACTCTTTACATAAAATACATATCAAAAAAATTAAATATCCTAATTACCTTTTATTGATATGTTATTTATAATATTAGAAATCATCTCCATACAATCGTGATTAAGAGGTGGGCCATGCCCAAAATATATGGTTTCAACTTTTTTTGTACTAAGATATTTTAGTGCTTCTATAAAGTTTTGTTCATAGGTGTTATCCTTCGACCTTATAACAAGAGGTGTATCCCCTGAAAAAAGTACTTTCTCTTCACTGTTATACAGACAAATAGAGTCATTGCTGTGTCCAGGCGTATGAATAACCTTAAAAACTCTATCAGTAATTAAAAAAGCATTTGATGTATATATTTGGCTTTCGCTAGTAAGGCATAAAACCTTCAAGGAGCCACCTCCGAGTTTTCATATTTTTTTATACAACTGTGCATGGGAAACTATCGGTTCAAATAGATGTGAAACGGCTTCCGGAAGTTTTTGAGTCTGCTCCATTGCTAAAAATCCGCCTTCACTCAGTGATGAGTGAAACATTTTTATAACTTCTATGCGCTGATGCTCACTAAAGTGCAAAAGAACGTTTTTACACAATACCAGTCCAAAATCAGAACCCGGACTTTTCATTGAAAGCAGATCATGTTTCTTGAAATCAACGGCATTTCTTATTTCCTGCACTAAACGGTAGTGTTTTTCTTTTTCATCTGCTACAAAATACCTTTCAAAAATATCTTTAGGAATTCTCTCTACCTGTTCCCATGGATATGATGCGTTTGATATTATGTCTCCAAAAAGATCACTACCATCTAAGTCCGTAGCATGTATTTTTATATTTCTAAAGTACATGTAGCCTGTTCTTTCCCTTATAACAATGGCAAGACTATATGGCTCCGGCCCCATCGCACAGCCGGCATCCCATATATTGATATATCTTCGTGACTTCAGACTCGGTAAAGCATGTTCACATATCATATCAAGCGTTTGTAAATCCCTGAAAAAGTAAGTGAACGCCATATAAGTTACCCCCTATTTTCTATTACTGGCTAGAGCTGCAATGTCAATAATCAGACTTATACTGCCATCACCCAATAATGTACACCCTGCTAAACCATTTACCTTTTTTAAGTAGTTAGGCAAAGGTTTAACTACCACCTGCTGCTCTCCAACCAAAACATCTGCAAATAAGCACGCACTCACATTCTCATCTTCAACCATAATTATAATTCCTTCTGGCATTGAGGTAATATTTGTCTGTGTTCCAAATTTTCTATGCAGCCTTATCACCGGATAGCATTTACCCCGAATCAGAATTATTTCATTTCCTTCTGGATCAGTAATAACCTCATTTTCCTTAGGTTTAAAAGATTCCTTAATCGCAATAGTCGGAATTATATAGCTTGAGTATCCAACCGTCACAATCATTCCATCCATTATTGCAAGTGTCAGTGGAATCTTAAGATTAATTGTTGTTCCTACATCTTTTTTGCTTTCGGTTTCCACAATTCCGCCAATCTTTTCAATATTTTTCGAAACCACATCCATTCCGACTCCACGCCCAGAGAATTCAGTTATATTCTCTTTCATTGAAAACCCCGGTTGGTATATAAATGAAAATATTTCTTTTTCAGATAATTCAGACTCACTTTTATTAGTCAGCTTATTAGAATAAGCTTTTTCATATATTTTAGACTTATCAAGGCCCTTTCCATCATCTCTCACACTTATAATTACCTCTCCACCTGCATTTCTTGCCTCAAGTACTACTTTCCCAGTCTCACTCTTACCTTTATTTCTTCTTTCTTCGGGGGTCTCAAGACCATGATCAATAGAATTTCTGATCAGATGCATCAATGGATCTGATATATTCTCAATTATATTTTTGTCAACCTCGGTGTCTTCTCCAATCATCTCCAACTGCACTTCTTTATCTAGTTTTTTACTCATATCCCTAACAATTCTATTCATTTTTTGAAAAGTTGCTGATAACGGAACCATCCTAACGGACATCACCATATCCTGAAGGTCAGAAATCATCTTGCGAAGATGCTGAGAGGCTTTCTGAAAGCTCTCTATATTCAGCATTGTGACTTCAGGATTCATTGTAACCATTGATTCAGAAATAACAATCTCACCGACCATATCCATCAGCTTATCCAGCTTTTGTACATTTACACTAATGTAGCTATGCTTCTGAGCCGCTGAGTTATCATTTTTCAATTCTTCATGCTGCTTACCCGAACAAGCCTCTTCCAATAGTGCCGCTTTCTGATTTGGCCTTTCATTTTCAATTACTTGACCTATTTCAAGTTCATTTAAAAATGCTGTTTTATTTAAAAACTCTTTTGCTTGATCAAGTGACAAATCTGTAGCAAAGACAACGACAAAGCCATCCTTTCGAATTATTTCAACACTTTCTTCGTTTTCGACAATGTTTTCAGGGTCATATCCAACAACATCTGCAACTTCCTTCAAATTATGGATTACCGAAAAGGCACGGATATTTTCCATCTCACACCCTTTTTCAAATTTAATAATGGCTTTATAAAGTTTTCTATCATTAGTGAAAACCTTATTGGCAGCACCTATATAGAACTTCTGTTTTTTTGCCGTTATATCTTCCTTAATGGGTTTAGTTGCATGTGATACATCGGAATCGCTTTTCAAAAAAGATAGAAATTCGACTATTTCCTTTACAATAAATTCTGGATTGTTATTAACAGAAGCGTCTTCTTCGATTTTCACAATTTCACTTTTGATGAAATCAACCACTTTTAAAACAAGTTCAAAAAGCCTACCATAATCAACGTTTTCCACTTTTTGCTCTCTTAAAAAGTAAAAAACATCCTCCATTGAGTGCGTTAAATTCGAAATACCGTTGTATAACATCATTGCTGAAGCACCTTTTATTGTATGCATTAACCTGAATATTTCGTTTATAGAATCGGAAGAAATCCCCCCTTCCTTCTCACTTTCTATTATTATCAGTTCAAGTTGTTCCAGATGCTGACCTGTTTCAAATATAAATAAGTCCAGCATCGGTTCCCTGCCCACATTATCTGCCACATTGATCACCCCATAGGTCTTTTTGTCAATAAATCTAGCCTTCTATTTTATAGATATTTTTTCAATACTAATGTAAATTGTATATCGGCAACTATCGCATTTTTTTTATCACTTTTTTTTGGAGAACTTCGGAATTTACACTAAGCTCCAGAAATCGGAGTGCTATCAGCAGGTTTTTGAAGTTATTGATCAAACCTGTATGTTCAAATTAGGCTGCCGTGGACCAGTGACAAGGTCAGAATGCCCTATAAGGCAGTGAAATAAATATGTAAACTGGCCTATCAAGGATGACACTCCATGTATAGGCTGCTCACAATTTGGTTTTCCAGATAGAATGGAACCTTTTATTAGTTATAATAAAGAGGTCTATGGTAAAAGTAGCGAAGTGTGTGTCGTTTATTTAGTGTACACTTTTTTCAAGAGCAGGAAATGGAAAGTAATTTTTAAAGATGAAATATATTGCTTTCTAATAGAAAGGGGCATTGCACTACGATTTTTAATCGATAATGCAACAGCCCCTTTCTAATTCTTTTCATATAAGTTCATCATAAAATAAACACAATAAAAATTTAAACTCTAATCCAATAAGGTATTCAACAATACGCTTATAATGAAATATTAGGAATTGTTGAAAAACCTTTTTCCAGATCTTCATCCGTTGGGATATAATCTGTCATGGTTCCGCTATTATAGCTCATATAAGCAGACATGTCGAAGTAACCTGTTCCGGTTAAGCCAAACAGGATAGTCTTTTTCTCTCCAGATTCCTTACATTTGAGAGCTTCATCTATAGCAGTTCTAATTGCATGAGAAGATTCAGGAGCTGGGAGAGTTCCCTCACATCGTGCAAAAAGCGTAGCTGCTTCAAATACCTTGGATTGCTCAACTGAACATGCTTCAAAATAACCATCGTGATACAGCTTAGATACGACTGCACTTGCACCGTGGTATCTTAATCCTCCGGCATGATTAGGAGAAGGCATAAAACCAGATCCCAATGTATACATTCTCATTAATGGTGTTGTTTTTCCTGTATCACCGAAATCATATGCATATTTTCCGCGTGTTAGTGAAGGGCAAGATGCTGGTTCTACTCCAATAAAACGTATATTGTTTTTACCTTTTATCTTATCTCCCATGAAAGGTGCAATAAGACCTCCAAAGTTGGAACCACCACCGACACACCCGATAATTATGTCAGGGTTTATATCATATTTTTCACAAGCAACTTTTGTTTCAATACCGATAACACTTTGATGTAATAAAACATGATCTAATACACTACCTAACACATAACGACAATTATCAGTTTTCAATGCAACTTCTATAGCTTCTGAAATAGCACAGCCTAAGGAACCACCTGTACCAGGATTCTCAGCTAAAATTTTCTTGCCGATTTCTGTTGTGGTAGAAGGAGAAGGAATAACTTTACCTCCATATGTTTCTATAACTGCTTTTCTGTAGGGTTTCTGTTCTGAAGATATCTTAACCATGTAAACAGTCAGTGGAATATTATAATATGCACATGCCATAGAAAGTGCAGTGCCCCATTGGCCAGCCCCAGTTTCAGTGGTTAAGGAAGTCAAGCCCTGCTTTTTTGCATAATAGACTTGAGCAGCTGCAGAATTTAATTTGTGTGAACCGGAAGTATTGGTTCCTTCAAATTTGTAATATATTTCAGCCGGTGTACCCAAAGCCTTTTCGAGACAATAAGCTCTTACAAGTGGAGACGGACGGTACATTTTATAGAAGCCCCTTACCTCTTCAGGAATTTCTATATGTTCATCAGTTTGGTTCAGTTCTTGATCAACAAGGTCAGAACAGAATACTGGTTTTAAATCATCAGCTGTACATGGTTTTAAAGTACCTGGATGTAAAAATGGATCAGGCTTTTCTTTCATAACAGCCTTCATGTTGTACCAGTATTTTGGTATTTCATCTTCAGATAAGATGATTTTGTAAGGTATATTTCCCATAATCTTCTTCCCTTCCTTTTCGTTTTATTGATTTGACTATACTAAATACATTACTAATCTTACATTTAGCAGAGAAAAATACCGAACGCTTTAACGGAATTTTGCGATAGATAAATGTAAATGATTAATTGTATTTAATATCGTTTGGCTAGATAAATTTTTATATAATAAAAGCCTTTATCCTAACATAGGACAAAGGCTTCAGTCTCTGTTATACCACCTAAATTGCGTTAAAAACACAACGCTTCTTTCATGTACAAAATACTAAAATTCTATACATGCTTCATGGATAACGGGAGAAGTTCCCGGTCGGCATACTCTTTCATTAATTAAAAATTTCTGCGTCGCCCTCATGAGCCCATTCACTATAAGCTTTAACATTGCAATTTCACCATCTGCAACTCTCTTTTGATAAAGTGATTTATGCTACTATCCTCAATCAAAGGGGTTAATATTTAATTTTATTCAATTTTCTCGTTATATGAATATATTAACTTTTGCAAAAATTTTTGTCAACAGGGATTTTTTAAATATAATCCTATCCTTGTCTCTGATGGTTACATTCCGACGATACTGGAAGTAATTATAGAAAGTACCTCTTTGGATGCCACAAATATTAGTTAATTCTTTTGCAGTAATTTGGTTAAGAAGCCTGCATAAATACCCGTACTCTTACCTGCCACCTTTATCGTGTCATAAACCTATAAATAGTAGTATGCCTATACTCCTTACCTGCACTAAATATAGGCGATGGAAAATGCTTGTGCTTTAAAGAGTTTGGGAAGTATTGGGTTTCCAAACATAGTCCGCCCCACTTACTGTATCGTATCTTATCTTTCGCTTCCTTATCACTGCTTAGATTGTTGCCGGAGAAAAACTGGATTCCCGGTTTTGTTGTATAGACTTCCATAAATCTGCCGCTTTCAGGGTCATATAATTCAGCCGCTTTCTCAGGGTGTGTTCCTGAAACTTTGAGCACCCAATTATGGTCAAATCCATTACCTTTTTTTATATGAATATCATCACTTAATAGTCCTGTTCCAACAGGTTTCATTGAGGTAAAGTCTAATTGGGTTCCGGTTACTTCCAGGATTTCTCCTGTAGGTATTCCCTCTTCATTAATAGGTGTAAATTTGTCAGAATAAATCTTCAATTGATGATTGGTAATATCACCGGCTCCATGCCATGAAAGATTAAAATATGAATGATTGGTAAGGTTTATTACGGTGTCTTTATCTGAAACTGCAAAGTAATCAATTCTCAAAGAATTGTCATCACCCAAAGAATAAGTTACAGTAGTTTTTAGATTGCCGGGATAGTTTTCTTCACCGTCCCTACTCAAGTAGGTTAGCTGCAAACACTCTCTATTATTTATAATAACCGTCTCAGCATCCCAAATTACTTTATGAAATCCCTTATCCCCCCCATGCAAATGATGTCTTCCTTCATTATTCTTCAGATTATACTCTATATCCTTAATTTCAAGTTTTGAATTTTCAATTCTATTTGCATGTCTTCCTATAATACCACCGAAATAAAATCTATTTTCAAAATAATCTTCAAGCCTATCATATCCCAGAACAACATCCTCATATTTTCCATTTCTATCTGGCACAATTAGAGAAATAACTATTCCACCGAAATTTGTAATTTTAGCTACCATTCCATTACTGTTCGACAGGATAAAGATGTCTATATCCTTGTAATCATATCCATCAATAAACTTTTCTTTTAAAATGCCCATAAAACCTTTCCTCCACAAATAAAAACTCCGGGACATCGAGTTCCTCCGTTTTTGCCTCTTTCACTTCGTTGGAAAGAGGCTCAAAAATATATTGAACGCACAAAAGCATTCAAAAAATTTACTTTGAGAATTGTGCGTTCAATGACTCCGGTGTTCTTAACATTAGGTTGTAGTACTTTAATCTTCAAGAATATACTTGTTTAGCATACCTTCGAGAACTTCCTGTCTTCCTGATACATTCTTAATACCATCAAGCTCTAAAGCATATTTTTCAAGCTCTTTAAAACCTACTTTTCCATTTACAATATCACTTCCAATACCGCTCTTATAGCTCTCGTACCTTTCATCAACAAACTTGTCAAACTTAGCATCGGAAACCATTTTATATGCTATTTTAAGCCCTTTTGCAAAAGCATCCATCCCGGCAATATGTGCATAGAACAGGTCAATAGCTTCAAAAGATCCTCTTCTGACTTTAGCATCAAAATTAAGCCCTCCGGTTGTAAATCCGCCGGCCTTAAGTACTTCATACATAGCAAGGGTAGTATCGTAAATATTAGTTGGGAATTGATCAGTGTCCCATCCTAAAAGAAGATCACCCTGGTTTGCATCAATACTTCCAAGCACACCGTTAATTCTTGAAACCCTGAGTTCATGCTGGAAGGTATGAGCTGCAAGTGTAGCATGATTTGCTTCTATATTCATTTTGAAGTGGTTCTCCAGACCATAGGTCCTCAAGAATCCTATAACGGTAGCTGTATCAAAGTCATACTGGTGCTTTGTAGGTTCCTTTGGCTTTGGTTCAATTAGAAATTGTCCTTTAAAGCCTATCTCTTTGGCATAATCAACTGCCATTCCAAGGAACCTTCCCATATTGTCAAGCTCCAGCTTCATGTCAGTATTGAGTAAGGTTTCATAGCCTTCTCTTCCACCCCAGAATACATAGTTCTGGCCTCCAAGTTCAAGGGTAATTTCCATAGCCTTTTTTACCTGAGCTGCTGCAAATGCAAATACATCTGCATTAGGAGAAGTGGAGGCGCCATGAACAAATCTTGGGTTACCAAAGGCATTTGTTGTACCCCAGAGAAGTTTTACACTGCTTGTTTTCATATATTCTTTAATAAGTGCAACGATCTCATCAAGCCTTTTGTTGGTCTCCCTAAGCGTTGGAGCTTCAGGTGCAATATCCCTGTCATGAAAACAGAAAAATGGTACACCCAATTTTTCACACAGTTCAAAGTTAGCAGCCACTTTAGCCTTTGCAAGTTCCATTGGGTCTGATATGTTATCCCATGGTCTTACAGCAGTACCCACTCCAAATGGGTCTGAGCCTGTTCCCTGAAATGTATGCCAATATGCAACAGCAAATCTTAGGTGTTCCTTCATTGTTTTTCCGCCAATAACTTCATCCGGATTATAATATTTGAAGGCTAAAGGATTGTCGGAATCCTTCCCTTCATATTTGATTTTCGATACATTATTAAAATATTCCGCCATGCATATTGCCTCCTTATTTTTATTAATATATAAATTCTAAAATTATCTTTTGAGGGTTTAGAATATAAACGATATTTGATGTCGCTTCTATTATTAAGAAAGTATCTTTACAGTATATCCGAAATGTCCGAAAAATCCTTTTTCAAAGAGTCATATAAACGTTTGTAAATATTATAAAACTTCGAGTATCTGGCATTAAGCTCCATATCCGCAACCTGCCTTGTATTTTCTTTTATTACTGCATCACACGCTTCATTAATGCTGCTGTATATGCCTGTTCCTACTCCTGCCAAGAGTGCTACTCCTAGTGCCGGGCCTTCACTTGAATTTATGGTGATAATATCAGTCCCAAATATATCTGCCTGCATTTTTCTCCACAATTCACTCTTTCCGCCACCACCGGATGCTCTTACTTCAGAAACGTTAACTCCCATTTCTTTTATAATTTCAAGGCAATCTTTAAGACTATATACAACGCCTTCCATAACTGACCTTAAAACGTCCTGTTTTTCATGCTTTGCCGTTAGTCCGAAAAATACACCCTTTGCATTAGGATCAAGATGTGGTGTTCTTTCTCCCATCAGATAAGGTAAATAGATGAGACCACTGCAGCCCGGAGTCACTTTTTCAGCTTCCTTATCCATAATAATGTATGGATCTATTTTCATTAGCTCTGCAGTCCTTTTTTCTTCTATGCAAAAATTGTCGCGGAACCACTTAAGTGAAAGTCCGGCGCCTTGTGTAACACCCATAATGTGCCAGGTATTCGGTACAGCATGACAAAAAGTATGAACTCTGCCTTTTGGATCAATAGTAACCTTTTCAGAGAATGCAAATACTACACCTGAGGTTCCTATAGTTGATGACACAACCCCGGGTCTTACAATTCCATTACCAATAGCCCCTGCTGCCTGATCTCCTGCTCCACCTACTACAGGAGTTCCTTCCTTTAGCCCAGTTAATGAAGCAGCATGCTTATCCACTTTTCCACTAACTTCCTGGGACTCATAAAGACTTCCCAGCATGCTTTGATTAAGCCCTAGCTTACTTAAGACTTCATCACTCCACTTTCTCCCCGGTATATCCATAAACTGCATTCCACTTGCATCGGATACCTCTGTAGCAAATTCTCCTGTTAATTTATATCTTATGTAATCTTTAGGAAGAAGTATTTTATAAATCTTTTCAAAGATTTCGGGTTCATTGTTTTTAACCCACATAATCTTTGATGCTGTAAACCCAGTTAGTGCTGGGTTGGCTGTTATCTCTATCAGCCGTTCCTTCCCTACTATTGAAGTAATCTGATCACACTCGGCAAAACTTCTCTGATCGCACCATATAATTGCATTCCTAAGTACTTTGTGATCTTTATCCAGAAGAACAGCCCCGTGCATTTGACCTGACAGTCCGATTCCCTTAATGGAGGAAGCATCAATTCCGCTTTTTGAAATTACATGTTTGATTGATAAACGTGTTGCATTCCACCAATCTTCGGGGTCCTGTTCCGCCCATCCAATATAAGGTTGGTATAATGGATATTCCTCAAGGCTGCTTGCTATGGTATTTCCCAATTCATCATATAAAATCGTCTTTGTTCCTGATGTTCCTATATCTACTCCTAATAAATATGACAAGCTGAATCCCCCCATATTTTCTTCTATTTTTTATATTTCTTCAAAACCTCAGAATAATTTTGATCGGTATATTTCTTAAAACACTTGCCAAAATAATTGGGATCCGGGATACCTACCATTTTTGCAGTTACATACATCATAGTTCCTTTTTTTGCGTAGTCTATAGCTTTTTCCATTCTGCATTCTATAAGATAATCAATAATATTAACCCCTGTTTCAGCTTTAAACAGCCTGCTCAAATAGCTTGAATTAAACCCGAAGGTATGAGCAATAAATGTTAAATCCAGATCTGACTGGATATAGTTTTCCATTATATATGACTTTATTTTATTAACAGTATCTTTCTTATAAACAATAGGTTCTTCTATCTCAGCCTTTTTTGGCTTTGAATCGAGATCCTTTATGATCTTCAATAAAACTTCTCTAATATCTGCACGTACAATAGGTTTCAACAAATAATCACATACGCCAATTCCGATACATTGTCTTGCATATTCAAAATCACTGAAAGCAGTTAATATAATAATTTTTAAGTTTGGATAGCGGCTAATTGCCAGTTTTGAAAATTCAATCCCATCCATAAAAGGCATTTTAATATCTACAAACGCAATATCGGGTAATACTTCTTCCATAGTATTGATAGCTTCAATACCACTTTCCGCTTCTCCTGCTACTTCAATCTTCAGATCTTCCCTTATTAAAATATTTTTCAGCAGGTTTCTGATCGGTTTTTCGTCATCAATAATCATTACCCTATACATTTACCAAGCCCCCCCTTATAACGGGATCTTAATGTCAACTAAACAGTATTCGCCTTCTTCACTTTTGATTTCAAACACATCTTCCTCATCATAATAATATCTAATCCTGTCTATCGTACCTTTAAAGCCAAAGCTTTTTTTATTATCTTCATTCATTATTGAATTTATTTGTTCCAAGGTCATGCCAACTCCTGTATCATATACACCAATATGCAATATTCCAGCCTCAGCATAGACGGATATTTTTATAATTCCTTTTTCTCCTTTTGGCCTGACACCATGATATATGCTATTTTCCACTAAAGGCTGAAGGATTAATTTTGGTACCTTAATATCAAGAAGATCTTCCTGCAGCTCATATTCATCCTCAAAAACATCCTGGTACCTTAATTTTTGTAGTTTCAAGTAATCCTTGACAATTGCAACTTCTTCCCGTATAGCGATTTCCTTGCTTCCCTTACTTAAAAATCTCCTGTAAAAGTTACCTAAAGTTTCAACAGCATCATATATCTCATCTGCAGATATCTCCAGTGCAAGGTCTGCAATGGTACCTAAAGTGTTATAAAGGAAATGTGGATTTATTTGCTCCTGCAGTACCTCCAGCTCAGCTTTACGCATTGTTTTTTCCTTATACAATAGTTCCCTGATAATTTGATTGATTTCAATAAGACGGCTGTTTTTCATCTTCAAGTCATTTTCTTTACTTTTTAACATATATTTATTTTCAATTTCATCTTTACCAAAACCAAGTCTTTCAACGTTCATAAACTGCATAAGCCTCTCAATTGGATTTGCAATAAAAACGAATATAAAAATGCCAATAATAATAAGACATAAGATGGATAAAATCATTATCATAACAATTATGGCAATTGCTTGAGCTGAAATGTATCTAAAAAAAGGTACAGTTTCAATTTCACCTAAAACAAAAGGGGTATTAGGAACATGGTAGTATGATAATACTCTCGTAACACCAAACCCTTGTTTAATGTTTTGCTCAAATTCTTTTTTGCCGATATCCATCCTTTGGAAATCTTCAAACTTTTCATTAAAGTCAAAAATATTTCTATTTTCTATAAAGTAGCCAAACTGTCTGTCATCACTTGTCATATCTTTAAATGAATTCTTAAGCATATCAATATTCAGGTTTACAGCAATAATTCCAATAGGTGTTTGGGTATCCAGATCGTTAATAATCCTTATAACGGATATTACTGTATCCCCTGATTTCCTTCGAAATGCACCGTCTCCATTAACTCTAATCACGTAAGATCCACGCTTTTCAAGTATTTCCTTCTTCCATAAAGGATTATATACAAGATTGGTATCAACATTTGTAACTTGTCTTGATATATTAATATAATCTTTATAATCTTTAAAAACATATATGGAAGACACGTAGCTAAATTTATTGCTAATATCATACATAGCCATAATTGCATTATGATTAATTCTGGTTTTACCATCTCCCCTATCTCTCAAGTACTCAATTATATTACTATTGGTCATAATAAGCTGACTCATTGTACTTACAGCTTCGAATTCAACATTAAGATTGTTTCCAATAGAAATCATAGTGTTATAGTTGCTCTCCAGAACATAATCCATCATGTTCTTTTTAACCAAAAAATTATAGATAAAGAAGAGCGAAACAATATACGTGATTATGAGAACCAAAAATAAGAATCTTATTTTATCTTTTAGTTTTCTGTTATAAAACCACCGAGTAATTCTTTCTATTTTTTTCTTCATGACTCCCTTTGGATCACTATCCTCACAATATACATTTAAACCTATATTATTTATGTCCGCATCTTTAATTAAATTCCAATTCAATTAGAATACTAATGGGTTCTTTTCCTGTTAGTTCTACACTTCGTTTATCAGGTCCACACAAGCCTGCAAACAATGTAAACTTTTTACTATCCAATACTTTTTCTCCATCCAGGTTTACTACTTTTAAAGAATCAAACGGAATCCTCATAGAAACCTGTTTTTCTTCATTAGCTCCCAGACCAACTCTCATAAACGCGCACAGACTTGTATTTGTAACAGCATACATGGACTGCTCGTCTTTAATATAGGCCTGTACTACCTCTTCTACAGCAACGCTTCCTCTGTTTTGAAGGGTTACAGTTATGTAAATATCCTTTTCAATCTCTACAGTTCCCTTTATCTCCACGTGTTTTAATTCTACATCACCATAGGTCAAGCCGTATCCGAAGGGATACAACGGAGCTTCCTCTATATAGCGGTAGGTCCTGTTTTTCATTGAGTAATCTGTAATTGGCGGTAAATTATCCAGGGATCTATAAAAAGTAACAGGTAATTTTCCAGATGGTGAAGCATTTCCAAATAGGATATCTGCTACAGCTTTTCCTCCTCTTGCACCTGGATACCAGGTCAGTAAAATACCATTACAGTGTTCATGTGCATAGCTCAGGTTTATTGCGCTCCCTGCCATAAGGCAAAGTACTGTTGGCTTTCCAGTAGCGACTATTTTCTCCAGAAGACTTTTTTGTACTTCAGGCAAATCCAAATCTTTTTTATCTCCGGAGCCACCATTATTACCTTCATCCGATTGCTCTCCTTCAATGGTTTCATCAAGTCCCAGACATAAAACTACCAGATCACTATGTTCTGCTACAGTAACAGCCTCCGCAAGACGGTCATTTGCATATGCCAATACTTCAGTTCTGTCTTTAACCAACTCACACCCATTTGAATATAGTACTCTTACTTCATCTCCAACTTCATCCTGAATACCTTCGAGCAAAGTAATGTATCTGGAGGATGTTCCATGATAATTTCCTTTTAGCGCAATTCTGCTGTTTGCGTTTGGTCCAATTACCCCAATCGTTTTTATAGCACCCTTGTTAATAGGTAAAATCCCATCATTTTTAAGCAGTACCGCACTTTTTCTGGCAGCCTCAATTGCCATTTCCTTGTGCTCACTACACTCAACAACCTCGTAAGGAATATTATCAAACTCACTACCTTCAAATAATCCCAGCTTAAATCTTGTTGTAAATATTCTCACAGCAGCTCTTGTAATATGCTCTTCTGTTATTAACCCTTCTTGCAGCGCTATAAGCAGCATTAAATACATGTTGCCGCAATTTAGATCACACCCTGCATCAATAGCCAACGCTACAGACTCTTCGGGAGTTTTTGTCACCATATGGTCCGTGTGAAAATCTTTTATGGCCCAGCAGTCGGATACTACATGGCCCTCAAATCCCCACTTCTCCCTTAAAATATCACGGAGCAGAGTATAGCTTCCGCAGCAAGGCTCTCCGTTTGTTCTATTATATCCCCCCATAACTGCTTCAACTTTAGCATCTTTTACACATGTTTCAAATGCAGGCAAATAGGTTTCCCACAAATCCTTCTTTGTTACTTCTGCATTAAACCCATGGCGTAAATCCTCAGGACCGCTGTAAGCCGCAAAATGCTTTACACAGGCTGCTGTCATCATCACATCTTTATCTCCCTGCAGCCCTTTTATAAAGGCAACCCCCAATTTGCCGGAAAGAAACGGATCTTCTCCATATGTCTCATGACCTCTTCCCCATCTGGGATCCCTGAATATGTTTATATTAGGGGACCATATGGTAAGCCCTTTATAAATATCCCTATCTCCATGCTTTGAACTTTCGTTATATTTTGCTCTGGCTTCTATGGCAATTGCATTTGCAATTTTCATCAGGAATTCATCATCAAACATTGCGGCGAGACCAATTGCCTGTGGAAAAACAGTGGCAGTCCCGGCACGTGCAACTCCGTGTAAAGCCTCATTCCACCAGTTATATGCAGGAATTCCGAGCCGTTCAATAGCCGGAGAATTGTAGGTAAGCTGGCTTGCCTTCTCCTCCAGTGTCATTTGCGCTACTAACTCTTCAGCCTTTTTTTTATAGAAAGTATTTGGTTTCATGTGCATTTCTCCCTTAGCCTTTAACTGCACCGGCAGTCAAACTTTTTTGTATTTTTGTACTCATAAATGAGTATAGCATCAAAGTTGGAAATGTTGCAATAACCAGCGCAGCTCCAATAGGTCCCCACTTGGTGGTATGTGCACCGGATAATGTTTGAATACCTACAGATAATGTTCTGAATTTGGCATCATCAATAAAGATATTGGCAAACATAAGCTCATTCCAGGCTGATAAAAATGTAAAAATAGCAACTGTAGAAAGTGCAGGCTTCATAAGAGGCAGAATAATCCTGAAAAAGATTCCGTATACACTGCACCCGTCAATACATGCTGCCTCTTCCAGTTCTTTGGGAATATTTACAATAAAACCACTGCATATCATAATTGACATGGAAAGTCCAAAAGCGGTATAAGGTATTATCAATGCCTGATAGGAATCTGTCATTTTTAACTTATCCAGTATTAGAAATACGGGCAAAATTGCTGCATGTATTGGAACGGTAAGACCAAGCATAATAATATTGTTAACTGTCTTTCTTCCTTTCCATACAAGCCTTGTTAACGCATATGTAGCCATTAGAGCAATTACCAGAGTTAATATAATAGTAATACTTGATACAATAACACTGTTTAGAAAATAAAGAGCCATATTACCTTTAGTTAAAGCGTTTAGATAGTTTTCCCATAACCATTTCTTCGGCAGCCCTATAATATTGTCACCAAAAATCTCCTTATTACTTTTAAGTGAAAATGTAAACATCCAGTACAGTGGAAAAATATTAATTAATGCCCATAAACCTAAAACTGTATATGTCAGAATTCCACCTACAGTTGCTTTTTTTCTTGTTTTTACTTTAAAGGAGGTTTGAATCCCACCTGGTGTTACTTTAATATCTGTATCCAATTTAATCCTCCTCCGTCCTAAAAGCTTTTTTAATGACTGCTGCAAACAAGAAACATAACGCAATTATCAAAATTGCAATTGCACTTCCAAACCCATACCGATTCCTGTTAAAAATCATAGATACCATCAAGGTGCTTGGAACTTCACTGGCTTTAGCAGGTCCACCATTTGTTAATACGTATATTAAATCAAATGCCTTTAAAGAACCCGTTACTGCAAAAATTACGCAAACTTTTATAATAGGCTTTATCATTGGAATAATAATATACCTTGCAATCTGTCCTTCTGTTGCACCCTCAACCTTAGCAGCCTCTCTAAGTTCAGGTGAAATGGATTTAATCCCGGCATACATGAGAAGCATATGATATCCCACATACTGCCATATAATAGGTATAAACACTGCAATCAGTGCAGTCTTTTGGTCTCCAAGCCAGGTCTTCGCATACTTTCCAAGTCCTATAGCATGAAGTCCCACATTCACTATACCATATTCTGGGTTGTAAATCTTAAGCCATAATTGTCCTATAACTACAGTAGATATTAATACAGGCAGAAAAAAAAATTGCTACAAAAAACTTTTCTCCTTTTACTCCTTTTGCAAGTAGTAAAGCCAAACCAAGGGATATAGGAAGCTGAATGAATACCGACAAAACTGCAAGAAGTAAAGCATTTAGTAAGGTTTTTGGGAATCCCGCTACCGGACTTGTAAATAATTCTATATAGTTTTCTAATCCTATAAAGCTTGGCTGATTAATCCCGTCCCATCTTAAAAGGCTATAATAGCCTGACATAAAAATCGGCATAATAATGATTACTGCAAATAATAACAACGCTGGGAATATAAATAATATTATGGCCAATTTATTTTGCCTTACAGATTCCATCATAACCCCCCATTCATATTTTGTTTAAATAATCAAACCTTCCAAACATTAAATAGTTCACTATTCTTCTATTCTTTGAATATGGCAGCGATTCATTTCTGGATACCACTGCCATATTCATGTTTGAAAGGTTCGATTTACTTATTCGAGGTTCTTCTTCATTGACTTAACAAAATCTTCAGGAGTTATATTACCAACAAACATTTCCTGTAATAGTGTCAGGTATTCACCTGCATCTTCAGCTTCCATGGTGGTATCAAACCACAGTGTAAATGATGTTGCATTTGCTGCATAATCAGCTAATTTTTTAGTTATTGGATTTACTTTACTATCATCATAATCCTTTTTCCAAACTGCAAGACCTGCTCCGTCAAGATATGAATATTTCGAAATACTTCTAGTGAGTTCAAATGCAGCCTTACCTGCAAGATCAGGATTCTTAGTTGATGCACTTACCATAATAGTATCAACTGCACCGCCCATAAAGTCTGTTGCTTTTGCCTTACCACCTGCCAGAGGAAATGGAATTACATCGTAATCCGCAGGGTTTTCAGTGTCTGTTTGAATGGAACCTGCCATCCAGCTACCTGTTGTATACATTGCAACCTTACCGCTGTAGAACAATGCACTTGCTTCATCGTTTGATAATCCGGTTGCGCCTTTATGAAAAGCCCCCATTTCAACGAGTTGTTTGAATTTCTTGGCAGACGCCAGAAAGTCTGGATCATCGTAACTCTGCCCTTCTTTTTTAAGCGCTGCCTTTACCTTTTCTGGGCCTGCACATTTTAATGTCAAAGCATCGTGGGTCATAGCCAGCACCCAAATATCCTTTGCACTGATACCGATGGGGGTAATACCTTTTTGTATAAGCTTATCACAAACTTGTACCAGTTCATCGAATGTGGTCGGCGCTTTAAGCCCATTTTCATCAAAGATTTTTTTATTGTAGAATAGCGCTGAAATAGGGGTTGTGTATGTAGATCCGTAAATTTTTCCGTTATATGTTGCATATGTTAATGCCGCTTCTGACAACTGTTCCTTATATTCACCTGTATAATATTTGTCAATAGCCAGTACTTTTCCGGATTCTACAAATGGTTTGGAAAATCCACCGCCCCATGTATAGAAAAGGTCAGGAAGGTTATTTGCAGACACAGCTGTTTTAATTTTTGTCTTGTAAGCTTCGTTTTCAAATGTTTCATGAACAATTTTCACTCCAGGATTTGCTGCCTCGAAGTCTTTTATAGCCTTAGTAAACGCCTTACTAAATGCATCACTTTCTGTTGCAATGCTCCAGAGTGTCAGTGTTGTTTCAGTTTTTGGCGGATTATTATCTGACGTTGATGTTTCCTTTTTGCTTGATGCACACCCACTCATAAGAGATGCAATCATTACAACAGACAATACTGTGCTTAACAGCCTTTTTACCATTGTTTGTCTCCCCCTTATACATTATTTGTGATTTAATTATATTAAATATCGCACAACAGAAGAACGGACTATTTTTACTTGTAATGTGTAAAATTTTTACTTTATTAGTGTTGTATTTATAAATCGTCAAAATAGTATAGGATTAAACTTTCTGTCCTTCATGAAATATCTACACTTATCATCTCTTACATACTTGTATTTCAATTACTGATATGCTATTATTAATGCAATTAAGGAATGGCTGAAATATTACTTCGAATTTTTCAGGTATCCTATTATTTCAAACATTCTAAATATATTAATGCATAGGGGTGCTGGTTCTGCCGGCTGAGAGTAAGGGTTTTTCCCTTCAACCCATAACCTGATCTGGGTAATGCCAGCGTAGGGAATGAGTATATAATGTATTACCGCCTATGTTGGGCGGTTTTTGTTGTTTTTAAGGATTATGAAAGGATGATTAAGTTATGGCAATTGTTAATGTGTCACTGCAAGTTATTCCAAATGTGCCTGAAAGTCAGATTTATCCTGTTGTGGATAAAGTCATTGATATGATAGCTAAAAGCGGTGTCAAGTATGAAGTTGGACCAATGGAAACCACAATGGAGGGTGAACTCGACCTCCTTATGGAAATTGTCAAGAAAGCACAAGGAATATGTGTGTCTGAAGGCGCAAGCAGAGTTTGTTCTGTAGTTAAAATTGATTACAAAGAGGAAGGCGTGACCATGGATGAAAAGATTTCGAAATACAGATAATCCTTTTTATCCATCAATAGCCTTTATTGTTTTCATTGTAATATGGGAAATAGTAACAAAAGCAAATAACATAAAAGAATACATACTCCCATCTCCTTCAGCTATCCTGAATGAGTTTACAAAATCCGGCGATCTATTGCTTTATCATTCATTGACGACAATAACAGAAACCGTCTTAGGCTTTATATTGGGTATAATACTGGCGGTTTTACTTTCAGTGATCATGAGCAGCCTGAAGATTTTCCGTAATATTTTTTACCCTTTTATGGTTCTTTCCCAAACAGTACCTATTATTGCAATTGCTCCAATCATTACAATATGGTTTGGAATAGGGATTGTATCAAAATTAATTATTTGTGTTCTGGTAGTATTTTTTCCGGTAACACTTAATTTAACCGAAGGGCTGAACTCATATGACAAAGATCTGGAGGATTTGCTTAAATGTATGAACGCTAGCAAACTCCAGATATTCACAAAATTAAAACTTCCCTCAGCACTGGTTTACTTCTTTTCAGGACTTAAAATCGCAGCTGCCTACGCTGTTATGGGAGCTGTAATGTCTGAGTGGACAGGTGCTGAAAGCGGACTTGGTATTTTTCTTACCCGTTCCATGAAATCTTTCAATACAGCTGCAATGTTCGCAGACATTGTACTTATTTCAGCTTTTAGCATTTTATTATTTATATTTATAAGCATACTAGAGAAAAAAACTATTAAATGGAATTTGAAAGGATGAATATTGTGAAAAAAAACATACTTATATTACTTTGCTTGACATTTATTTTTACTATTACTGCTTCCGGCTGCAGTACAAACAAAAGAATTGAAGCCCCAAGTGAAACTTTTCCGGCATCTAAAGGCAGTTCTGAACTTCAGAAGGTTAGCTTTGTACTTGATTGGACCCCAAATACAAATCATACAGGAATTTATGTTTCCAAAGTAAAAGGCTTTTTTGCAGATGAAGGTTTGGATGTCTCTATAATTCAGCCTGGCGAATCTTCTGCCGATCAGCTTGTAGCTGCCAACACTGCACAATTCGGAATAAGCTACCAGGAAGGTGTTACCTTTGCCCGAGCTGCAGGTATACCTTTAGTATCACTTGCTGCTGTAATACAGCATAACACATCGGGATTTGGTTCCCTGAAAAGCAAAGGAATCGTATCTCCAAAGGATTTCGAAGGTAAAAAATATGGTGGCTGGGGTTCTGAAGTTGAAGCTGCAATGGTAAAACAAGTTGTCAAAGCTGCAGGCGGAAATCCTGAAAAGGTTGAAATCCTTACAACTGGTACATCAGATTTCCTTCAGGCAAGTGAATTGGGGCAAATTGATTTTGCTTGGATATTTGAGGGATGGGATTATATCAATGCCTCAAATAAAGGAGCAGAACTTAACTATATTCCCCTCAGGGAACTTTCCGACGTTTTTGACTACTATACTCCTGTAATAGTTACAAATGAAGACAACATCAATAACAATCGCGAGCTTGTTGAGAAATTCATGAGAGCTGTTCAAAAAGGCTATCAATTTACTATTTCAAATCCTGATGAAGCTGCAGAATGCTTGCTTCAACTAGCACCTGAGCTCGATAGAGAGCTTGTTACCAAAAGCCAGAAATATCTTGCTTCAAAATATCAGGACGATGCGCCTTACTGGGGAATGCAAAAGAAAGAAGTTTGGGAAAAATATATGAATTGGCTTTTTGAAAACAAATTTATCGATTCTGCAATTGATGTTGAAAAAGCATTTACAAATGACTTTTTGCAAACAGGAAAATAATAAGCTATTTGCAGCGGGTGAAAAATGAACACTAAAATTGAAATTAAAAACTTAAAAAAATCATTTATACGAAATAAAGAAACACTTGAGGTCTTAAGCGATATAAACCTGGTTCTCTTTGAAAATCAGTTTGTATCGCTGATAGGCCCAAGCGGCTGTGGTAAAAGTACTTTACTTAGAATTCTGGCAGGTCTGGAAGATAATTTTTGCGGAGATATACTTTTAAATGGTCAGAACCTAAGTAATTCTTCCAGCCAATTTTGCTATATGCCTCAAAAGGATCTTCTTATGCCATGGCGAACAGTATATAAAAACATCATTCTCCCTCTCGAAATAAACAGGAAACTTGATAGAGCTGAAAGCCTTGGAGTTACAAGCCTGATAAAGGAATTCGGTCTTGAAGGTTTTGAAAACTTTTATCCTTCGGAAATATCCGGCGGAATGAAACAGAGAGCCGGTTTACTTCGAACTTTTTTGATGAACAATGATATAATGCTTCTTGATGAGCCCTTTGGAGCCTTGGATGAAATTACTCGTATGAATATGCAGGAATGGCTGCTCAAGGTCTTAAGCGAGCATAAAAAAAGCGTACTCTTCATAACACATGACATTGAAGAAGCAATCTTTCTATCCGATAGAGTGTATGTACTGTCCGATAGACCTGCCTCTGTTTTAAAAACTGTAGATATAGAATTTCCAAGGCCAAGAACAAGGGAAATGCTTTCAACCAATGAATTTCTCAAATACAAGGATATTATATTGAAAGCACTTCGCTAATTGCAAAACATACCGTAGCGAAGGTTATATTTTCAGCATTCCTAATCTATATTTTTTTAGCACTTGTAAGCTTTTAGGACAATTTGGATAGAACTTCAACTTAGATATGATCTGCAAAGCCCTTGACAATAAGTTTCTCACCCGTTGAGAAACTTATTAAAATATTTTGATTGTCACTTTTATCCATACCAAAAAAATATACAGAAAGTGCATCCTTACTTCTTAGCAACACAGCTTTTTAGAGTATTAGCAACTGATGTATGAAAAAACAAATTCCTATCTATGAAAGTATGCATTTTGAGCACCGTAAGCTTGTGCTAAAAGCCTTTCAGATTCATAAATAACTCCAGTAGGGTTATTTGCAAAGTCCAGTTCCTGCATACCATTAGCATCAATCTGGAATACACGCTCACCTAGGTACTCTCTGAACTCTTTAAGTCCATTTCCCTTTTTGTGACCAGGAACGTGAAACTGTGCCACATTATCATCCACATAATTTTTTACCGCATCAAAGAGCGGTGACTGGAGCAAGGGAGGAGTAATCTACTTAGCTATTTAAAGGATATTGCAAACAAAGAGATTTTGTTATAAAATATTCTTATAGGAAAGGATATTTTTACTGATAAGACAAGTCCTTTAGCTGATTTGAGCAAAGCATCTTTTATCGTTGTACCAACACTATTTAACTTCTATCTGATTCTATAGATTTCGTATTATATTTCAAATAATTTTCAAGGTTTTTATAAATTTCTGCCCAGAGAAGGGTGGAAGTTTGCAAATTATAATAAATATTAGTCATAGGAGGAAAACTAAATGAGATTTAAAAATTGTGTAGTTGCTGTTGTATTTGTGTTTTTATTAGCAAATATAGTAGCACCCGGTTCTTTGTTCTCCAGCATAAATGGCGTAGTGGTCAGTGCTGAAACCATTTCTACGGAAAATTACCAGGTGAGTAGCAAGATTTGTCTAAATTCTATTGGTTATTTTCCTGATGCACCAAAAAAGGCAACTATTGCTGCAAGTTGTACCAGTTTTCAACTGGTAACTTCCGCCGGTGAAGTTGTTTTTACCGGAACACCAACTTCAATGCAGGATTCAGACACCGGAGAGCAGGTATACATAGCAGATTTTTCGACTGTAACGCAAACAGGATCGTATATTCTCATTGTTCCTGGAGTAGGAAAAAGTGTTACTTTCAAGATATCTTCAAATGTATATAATGACGCATATAAAACTTCCATGTTGGGTATGTATTTGTGGAGATGTGGAAATGAAGTATCTGCAACATATAATGGGAATACGTTTTCCCATGCAGCATGCCACACTCAGGATGCAAGCACAAAGTATATAAACGGTCAGGACGTAAAAAAAGACAGTACAAAAGGATGGCACGATGCCGGAGATTACAATAAGTATGTAGTTAATGCAGGGATAACTGTAGGAGCTATGTTTATGGCATGGGAACAATTTGAGGATCAGATTAAATCCCTTCAGCTTACTTTGCCGTCAAATGAAAGTAATAATTCAATGCCGGATTTTCTTGATGAAATGAAGTTTGAAACTGATTGGTTGTTAACTATGCAATATCCGGATGGGAGCGGAAAAGTAAGCCATAAGGTAAGTACCTTGTCATTCGGTGATTTTTCTTTACCAAATTTTGAAACTACGCCAAGATATTTTGTTCCATGGAGCAGTGCTGCAACAGCTGATTTTGTAGCTATGATGGCTATGGCAGGCAGAATATTCAAGCCTTATGATTCTGAATATGCTCAGAAATGTATAGACGCTGCCAAAGTTAGTTACAACTTCTTAAAAAACAATCCTAGTAATACTGCTGCAAATCAGTCAGGTTTTTCAACAGGGGAATATGCAACTACAGATCCGGATGACAGACTCTGGGCGGCTGCAGAAATGTGGGAAACACTTGGAGATGCTGATTATCTACAGGATTTTGAAACAAGGGCAAATTCCAAAAGCATAAAGATTGATTCGGATTTTGACTGGGCAGATGTTGGTAACCTTGGAATGTTTACTTATCTTCGTTCATCTAGAACAGGCAAAAACCAATCTTTATATAATTCAATCAAAACGGAACTTCTTTCAGTTGCAAATGAATTGGTAACTACAGCAAACAGCCACGGATATGGAAGACCTATGGGGAAAATGTATTACTGGGGTTGCAACGGAACTGTAGTAAGACAGACAATGATACTTCAACTGGCTAACCAATTGGAGCCAAAAGCTGCGTATATCAATTCTTCACTTGATGCTGTCGGGCATGTATTGGGTAGAAATTATTATGGACGTTCATATGTTACAGGTCTTGGAGTAAATCCTCCTATGAATCCTCACGACAGACGTTCAGGCGGGGATAATATAAGAGATCCATGGCCTGGATATCTTGTTGGTGGTGGACACACTGCTAAAGGCTGGGTGGACATTCAAGACAGTTATCAAACAAATGAAATTGCTATTAACTGGAATGGTGCATTAATATATGCTCTTGCGGCATTTGTTAAGACTGGTTCAACTACTGTGCCAACACCAACAGTAACAGTTGGACCAACACCTTCGAACAACGTTGTAAAGGGTGATGTTGATGGAAATGGAACGTTAAATTCAATTGACTTTGCCTATGTTAGACAATTCCTTCTGGGAATGATAAAAACGTTCCCATCATCAAACGGCGATAAAGCTGCTGATATGGATGGGAATGGAAGCATTAACTCAATTGACTTCGCATTAATGAGACAGGATTTACTTGGTATGTAAGCAATTTTCAGCAGATCGATGAAGAGTGTTAGTGTGTAAAATAGCGTGATCAACAACAAAAATCATATATTAGACTTGAATACCAAAACCCTCCATTTGATAATTTACTCCTATCAAATGGAGGGTTTTTGCTTGTTTCTCAACATCTTTTCCTTGAGGTAATACTGATTTTATAAAATCTCCATCCCCTTTAAAACAACCATCTGTTGCGATCACATGTAAATGAGGATTAAAGTTAAAAAAATCTCCAAATGTTTGTACAGCTATAACAACACCAGGAACCGTCTTGAAGGTTTTGAAAACTTTTATCCTTCGGAAATATCCGGCGGAATGAAACAGAGAGCCGGTTTACTTCGAACTTTTTTGATGAACAATGATGGAATAGAGCTTTGCTCATTGAACTAGGCTTAAGGATTTGGTTAACCAATTCCAAATGCTCGGATATGTGACGACATTTTCTGATTTTCTAATTTCCAAAGCGCCTTGCAAACACATTTCTGTAAAATAATCTACGTTTTACGAATCAGAAAAACATTCCGGTTACATATACTGTCAGTATTGCTCCAAGTGCTACTAAAACCAAACTTTTTCCCTTATAAGCAAGGGCTAAAGCAATGGCAGTTCCACAAAGGGCAGTCTTATAGTTGCCAGTTGATGTTATAATATCCGGAAATGTAAGCGACCCCAAAACTGCATAGGGAACGTACTTTAAGAAGGATTTTATATATTTAGACTTTATTTCTTTCCTGAAAATCGCAATTGGCAATACTCTTGGTAAATAAGTAACAATAGCCATTAATAATACTGCGGTTAATGTATAGGTCATGTTTCTACTCCTTCCTCTTCTGAAGGCCAAATAGCAGCCCCAATTCCGGCACCAAATACTGTAGCTGTAATGACCCGGAAGCCGCTTGATATAAAGTTGAAGAAGGGGATATATTTAAGCACAATATTTATAATAATTGAAATCAGTACAATCATTAAAACAGACTTGGATTTTTTTGCAGGAGGTATAATTATAGCTATAAACATGGCATATAGTGCAATTCCCATTGCACTGCTGACAGATTCAGGCAATGCAGAACATGTAAATGCACCAAAAGTTGTTCCTAGGCTCCAACCGATAATTGGTCCAGAAATCAGTCCCAGCATATATGCATATGAAAGCCTTCCTTTTTCCATGGAAGCCATAGTAAAGGTTTCGTCTGTTATACCAAAACCAAAGATAAGCCTTTGAATTAATGATATCTCCGGGTCTATTTTCTGAGATAGAGAAAGAGACATAAGCATGTAACGGATATTGATAACAAAAGTTGTTAATGTTATTTCAATAAGCCCTGCACTATCTATAATAAGATTTGTGCCAGCAAACTGCCCTGCACTAGTCAGATTGGTCAGGGAAATAAAAACCGCCATTAAAGGAGTAATTCCTCCGCTTACAGCCATCAATCCAAAAGTAAAAGAAACTGGTATGTATCCTAATGCGATTGGAAATCCTTTCTTAAATCCGTATATAAAATCATTTTTATCAGGCAAATACTTATTCATTATAAAGACTCCTAAAGTACTGTTATACGCATTTAGAACATTATAATATTAATTGATAAAATTATCTATAGTGTTTTACAGAATAATCGAAATATGAGTACAGCAATAAGTAAGAGTTTTAGTGTTGATGAATATCATTTGATGGGTACTCAATTGAAGCTATCTCCAATTATGGGATGCTTATAATAACCCAACATTACATTTTTTGGGGTCCATTAAGCATGAAAAAGCAGAATACCTTTGTCAAGACTTGTTGTACCTATCTAAAGTGTGCTATTAGACCCTATGCGAACCCTATGGAGTTATGTTATAATCAATCATTAAAATTTTTAAGGAGACTAATAAATGAATTTAAAAGATTCTAACACATCAACTAATAACAATCAAAATTTTGTAGAAATACAAGGATATAAATATAAAATTTATTCTTGCGGAACTGTTGTTGATCTTCAAAAGGAAAGCGCATCCTTAGGAAATATTTTAGAATCAAAAGAATTGTTGTCAAAATATCACCCTGAAGTTCTAAAGCTTAGTATTCTTTTAAATAAATCTCAAGGTTTAAAAGAACTGACAGATGCTCAATTTATAGCTTCTGAAAAGAGACTTTACTATTTCTATCAAACGTTAAATAACATAAAGAAATTTGCAAATGATAATAGCCAGTTAAATGAAATTATTGCTCCTCACGGTAAAATTATCAAACCAGATGTAGTAAAAGGCATTAAAGTGTCCTTCGTTGCTGCTCTTAATGATAATTTCAATACATCTTTAGCAATTTCAGATTTTCTACAAGTATTTAAGTATTCAAATGCTTTGTTAAATAATGCTAATGAGAATCCTCTTCATAAACTTACAACCTTGAATAAGATATGTAAAGATATTTTAACAACAGCAAATTTATTAGGTATTTTACTAGAAGATCCTGAAGTCTTCATTTTAGGAATAAAGGAAAAATATATAAAGTTAAGAAGTATTGATATGAAAGAAGTAGCAGAGCTAATTAAAACTAGACAAGAGGCAAAATCCCTGAAAAATTACAAATTGGCAGATGAATTAAAAGCAAAACTAGATCAAAAAGGCATTATTGTTCAAGATTCACAATTTGGCTCTGGATGGGACATTAAAGAACTATTTTTTTAACGGAGTATAAATTTTTGTTTATCGGATTTTGTACAATCCTTCTTAAGCAAGTAATTTCAACTGCCTAACTTTATAAATAATTGTATATTTGTAAAATCAGTTTAAAATTGCTTGCTGAGAAGTAGCAAATGGAAGACGAACCGTTTCCTAACTGTCCATAGTTATTGCATCCAAAGCTTACTATTGCTCCATCATCCTTAAGTGCAAGAACATGTCTATAACTTGCGCAAATGGCCTTAACACCCGAAAGCAAGTAAATAGTATACTCAGGTGTTTTTGATATTATTTGAAACGCACCCGTTTCTGCTTTGGATAATGAAAAAATTAGACTTTATGTTAAGAAAACAGAAAGTAGTTTTTTCATTATCCCTAAATATCTAACATTTTTGTCCTGTATATCTTTAATTGATCTCATTAGTCGTTTATTCTGAATATATCAACTATTTTATTGAGTTCTCTGGCCATGTCATTGAGTTTTAAAGCAAGACCAGATAATTGTTCTGCACCTGTTTGCTGTTCAAAGGCAGTTATGCTCACATCCTGTGTTGCTGAAGCGGTATCTGAAGACAGCATATGAATATTTGCTATGGACTTAAGTGTGAATTCCTTTGATACAAGAGCTTTACTCAGAGATTCCTTAGAACTGTTCATATTATTTATTATTTCTTCCATAGCATTATAAATCGTCCGGAAACTCATATCTACCTCAGAGACTGCTTCAAGCTGAATATTGACTATTTCCTCTGCATGAGCAACTGAATGTACTGTTTCTTCAGTCTTTTCCTGAATATTGTTTATTATATTGCTTATATCAGTCAAAGAACGTTTTGATTTGTCTGCAAGAAGCTTAATGTTTTTAGCTACCACAGCAAATCCTTTCCCAGCTTCGCCTGACCTCGCTGCTTCTATCGAGGCGTTAAGAGATAGCAGCTTTGTTTGTTCAACTATTTCTACAATTAGCTTGATGATTTTTTTGATTTGCTTCATTTCAGTGCTTAGAGAATTTATGGTTATGGTTATTTCTTCTGATACTGTATGGGTTTCATGTGCTTTTATGTTAAGTGATCTGATGGATTCGAGGGTACTATCGCTAATTTTTTTAGTATCTAAAATAATATCGGATGCATGGGTGATATTATCTACAACCTGATTTATGTCTTCTGACAGGCTGCTAACATGTTTAACACATAATGTAGTATCATTAACCTGGTCTGATGCACCTTGAGATATCTGTTGGACAGCTATGGCTGTTTGGCTGGATGCAATTTGTGATACCTTTGAAAAGGCTGCAAGCTCTTCGGCGTCCTGCAAGACGGATTCTGAACTTGTCTGAACTGTTGAAATAATACCTCGTATGTTTTCGACCATGCTGTTAAACTTTTGCAATACCACAGCAATTTCGTCACTGTACCTGTCCTCAATATTTACATAAAGGTTTCCCATGCTTGCTTCGTCCATAAGCACCAACATTCTTTTAAGAGGCATGGATATGCTCTTTGTTATAAGGAAGGATAGGATCAGTGCAAGGCTAAGAATCACAAGAGCGATACTGAGAATACTCCATAAAATACTACTGGATTCTTTTTGAAGGTATGTGTATGGTATTGTGCTCACAACAAACCAATCTGTATCTTTGATGGCAGAGAAGGTTACAAGGTGTTTGCTGTTATTAATATTTGTGGTAAAGGAAAAGTCCTTTTTATCTTTTGTACTTAAAAGCCTGTTTATCATGGATTTTTCCCTGTATAAGCTGTTAGGGGGTGTTTTTTCGAGGTCTCTGCTTGATATGACCGTGCCTTTAGAGTCCATAACAAAGATATCTACGTTTTTACCTAAATCTACATTGTTATATATTGAAGACAAAAAGTTCTGATCATAAACGGTATATAATGACAATCTAAAGCCATAATAGTTAGGTATGCTATCTTTAATAGTGTATGGAATAGAGTTCTTTATATATATAATCGAATCCTTACCACTTTCAAGTTTTTTACTAAGCCAGTGCCCTGAAGATGAGGAGTTTGGAAATGATTTGTCAAGATTGACACTGTCTTCAAGGGTCATGGGAGTAGAGATATCTGTGTTAAGTATCTTTAAGAGTTCATTTCTATCCTGAATTTTTAGAAATATGGATATGACGTTAGTATTGTCGCCAAAATTGGCAATAAATGGAGGTACTATTTGTTTCGTATAAGCTGTCGTTCTTTCAAAACCTGAGCCGACATTCATGTAAATGCTGACGCCTTTAACAGCATCACTATAGGTTATCAGTTCATTACAGATAGACTCATACTTTTTCATCTGCAAAGAAATATTTTGGCTTACTTGATCGACTACCTGAACCGAGTATGTTTCTATTTTCGATTTTATGGCAGAGCTTGACTTATAAAAGCTCATAGTTCCAAGCAACACTATAGGGAAAATTGAAATGACAATAAATGAAATAATCAATCTTGTATTGATTTTTATTCTTCTGAAATTGAACTCATAAAAATCAGTCAAAAAACTAAAAAGTTTCCGTTTGGGATGAAAGATTGTTTTAATAATTTTTTTTAGTGGCATTAATATGTTCTTCTTTATATCCAATTATCTCACCTCAAAAATTTTTGTAAAATTAGTACTGCAAAAATAGAGGTTCTATATTGATCGCGTTACACTATTCTTTTAAAAAGTTTGTTTTTGTAGCAAACTTTTTTAGAAAATATAGTTCATATGTATATCACAGCCGAACTTACTACTTTGATTGCAGCTTCCGCTGCGATACACTATTTAGTTTTTATATCGGAATTATATTGAAATAAGATTATAGGTTTAAATGTAGTTTTTTATACTATGTCTTCTCAAAAAGATTGTTTTTTGAGAAGATATAGTTCCACTGTTTATCGCAGCGGAACTTACTGCTTTGATTGCGGCTTCCGCTGCGACATGAATTTACACTTAGTGTAAAAATTTACTTATTTTTTTATAAAATTACTATAAATTTGAATTTATAAAAAGCCGATAATGATTATACGCATGATATTATCATGGTTAAGGGCAGAGAAAGTCTAAAGGAAGCGTGAATAAGCGTTTTGCATGAGGAGGAAATTTATGAATTTCATAAAAAGCACGTCAATCTACAAACTAATAACATTAATGGTAATTTTTGCAGTGTTTGTTTTCTTTACAGCATGCAGTAGAAGTGTTGAGAGAGAGCGACCGGATCCAACGCCAAGCCAAGGTAAGCAGCCTGAAAAAGTAAATGATGCTAAGACGACAGTGAAGTTTATGTTACATGGATATAAGGATGTTTTTGATAGTTTAAGCAATGAATTTACCAGCCAAAACCCTGATATCAAGGTTGAAATATTATTAGTTGATAGTGAAATGTATAATCAGGTTAAGGCACAAAAGTTATTGTCGGGGGATGTGGATCTTGTTTTGAATTTTCAGACAAATCCATTAGAAACTGAATGGGCTAAAGGTGCCGTTAAATCCCAATTTCAACAAGAAATAGAAATTGGTTATTACTCTGATTTAACCGATATGCCTAACTTGAAGAATTGGAAACAGAATGTATTAGAAGAGTCTTCCATGCTAAAAGGAAGAGTTTACGCTGTTCCATTTGCGTTATCTGCATTGAACACTGTCTTTTATAATAAAAAAATATTTGAAGAAAATGGACTAGTGATACCGGAAACGTGGAGTGAATTTATAAATATATGCAATGTTTTACAAAAGAAAAAAATTAGACCATTGATTGTCGGTGCAAAAGAAAGTTGGCCTTTGCTCATGATTTCAAATGCTTTTGTTGCAGCAACCGAATCTGATATGCCATCTTATGCAAAACAACTCTGGACTGGTGAGAGAAAATTTAATGATGAGAAATCTCTTAAAATATGGGAGAAGGGATTGGATTTTGTAACATGTTTAGGAAGTGGTTATGACTCGATTGAGTATGCAAGTGTAGCGGGTAGATTTGCTGAAGGTGAAGCTGCAATGCTGGTAGATGGATCCTGGCAAGGTTTTACCATTATGAATAACAATCCGTCGATGGAATTTGGTTGCTTTACTTTGCCTGGGGATACAAAGGGCGATGAACCTGTTCAGATATCGGGTAAATATGATATGATGATAAGTGTCAATGATAAGTCTCCGAGGAGAGACGCTGCGTTGAAATGGCTTGATTTTTTGTGCGAGAAGCAGAACTACAAAAAATTTGTTGAATTGTCTCAGGTAATTCCAGTAGTTGATGTTGATGTGGATAATGAGTTTATTAATTCTCTGGCTCCTTACATGAAAAATCCTACTGTAGCATGGGAGCATGTTATGCCTGTACATTCAGATGTGAGACTTGCGAGGTTTTCATCTTTTGTACAGTATAGAATTATTCGAGGGGCATATTCTACTCCTAAAAATCTTGCAGATGCTGCTCAAAAAGAATGGGATGAAATACTTGGCAGTATTGCCGCTGAAAAATGATTCCTCATTCAAATTATGATTAAGGGCAGAAAAAGCCTTAAGGTATTTGTGAATAAGTGTTTTGTTGGGAGAGGTGGATCTTGTTCTGAATTGCCAGACGAATCCATTTGTAGCTGAATGGGCTAAAGGTGCTGTTACCCCTCAATTTCAACAGGAAATAGAAATTGGTTATTACTCCGATTTAACCGATTTGCCTAACTTAAAGAATTGGAAACAGAATGTCTTGGAAGAGTCTACTATGCTTAAAGGATAAGTTTACGCTGTTCCCTTTGCTTTATCTGCACTGAACACTGTATTTTATAATAAAAAGATATTCGCAGAAAATAAGTTAACGATACCAGAAACATGGAGTGAATTTATAAATATATGTTGTGTTTTACAAGAGAAAAAAATTAAACCTTTGATTGTTGCAGTAAAAGACAGTTGGCCGCTACTCATGATTAACAACGCTTTTGTAGCTGCTACTAAAATCAAAAAATTATCCAAAATAATATCCATTCGCTTTGATTATATTTCATCTATCAAACATAGTGGCTGATAACACAATCTCAAACAACATCTATAGACTGAACATGTTGGATTTGCTTCACAGCAAATCCAACACTCACACTCTCTGCAATCCTTATTAGCAAACAACTATTCTCTAAAGTTTGAACATTTCTAATCCAAAGGAATTTCTAATACTTCATCACTATATGTTGAATAATTTATACACTTAATTTCCAACTTCATATTTTCGCCTTTCCCTTTAAACCTGTATATTCTGTCAACAGCATTCGGACTTTCTGCTTCCCTATCAAAAGCATTCGGATCAACCATATCCATAAACTCGTTACCATCCATAAGCCCCATCACAGCAATTCCTTTGCTTGATACTACCACACAGGTATTTTCTCCTTCATAATACACATTCTTTATTACTAGATCATCATTAACTTTGATTTCTTTTTTTCCAATTGATACATCTACTCTCTTGTCTACAATCAACATACTTTCAAGTCTTATATTTTTGATTTCAAGAGATTCAAAGTTTTCAGGAATTGCATCCCCTCTATTTGTAAAAGAGATTTTTCCAAATCTATTACTCATCTCACTTCCATAAATCTCAATACTCTCACCTTTATCTGTTGAAATATCAAAATTCACTCTTGGCATTTCCCTCACACGTTCTCCATTAGTATTAATCGGAGGCTTATCTTTAAGAACTTCTTTTGCACTATCTGACAATCCTTCTAGTCTCCCTTTAGCATATGTCGTCATTGATGAAGCAGTAATTTTGTCAAACATTATAGCATAATCGCCAACTTTGACTTTTTTCTTCAAGGATTTCTCCACAGTCTTATTCAATGCTTTATTTCTGTCTAAAGTAAACCTTATACTCTTCTCTTCAATCAATCCATTTTTTAAATATCTTACGTTTAGCTTCATCCATTTTTCATAAAACTTTGGAGGTTCGAAATCATATACAAAAAAACAATTACGCCTATCATCTATAAACGTACCTCCACTACTATTACAAAAATATCCAAAAGGTTTTATTCCAGATAAACCAAGAGATAATGATGACACATCCAAATCCTCTTTTAAATTTTCATATTTGCAAAACACCTCCATCACATTATCATCAAACACTATTCCATCAACAGTAACCTTAATACCGTTGCTAAATGTACACGACTTATTTATTTTCTGACCTCTTCCTTCATCATTGATTTTCTTCAAGCTTCCAGAAATCACATCTTCATATCCCACAAACTTCTTTCCATAATATTGTAGCATAGTCCATATCAAGAAAGTATTTAAGCTTTATTGCTTCCTGTTGATGTATATTTAACTTTTTTAAATATGTAAATACATCATGTCTGGTCTCTTCTCTTTGATAATCCTCAAAATATTCCTCTTCTTCATTAGAATCAATAAGGATCGTCTCATTCCTTTTTCTTAAACCATTCTTACATACATTCACCAAAATAGTCTTACTCCAACTGTAAAAAGAATCTGGCTCTCTTAGCTTTATTTGCCGTTCTTCTTACTTCTGCTACCAGAGAACCCAGCTTATCTACCAATGTTTTTGTGCCAACATCTTCAAGCTTTGTTTCTGAGAGCATTGTGGACTTAAACCACGATAACAAGTTATTTGTAATGAAAACAAACCATAGGAAAGCATGTATTCCGTCAAACTTCCTGGTTCTAAGGTTTTTGATATGGTATACACTTTTGCACGTCTTAAAAAAAGTTTCTATGGTTTGTCTTTGGTTGTAAAAATAGAACATACCCACTGCAGACATTTGATTTAGCGGCATGTTAGACACTAGCATGGTGTATTCAAAATCTCCCTTTTTGGTAAGGGTTCTTACTATGATATACCACAAGCCATCGGTAGTGGGAAGTTCAAATAAATCTATACAACCATCAACATCTTCCCATTCCGACTTCTTAACGCTTTTGACTTGTAACATATAATATCTGGTTTTTTACTCGGTTATTAAATAGTTTCAATCCACACGCCCACAAAGGGCGCGACATTATAAGCTTTTTGGATCAAGCGTCCCTCGATTTTTTTATAAAAGTTAGCTGGACAACGGGATGAAACAGAATTATAGCTATCTTAATTAAGGAAAAGGAGCCATGCACAGCAATTTATTCTACTGCTTGTGCGACAGCCCCTCTACGTTATATGAAAGATGTCAAAGTTATTTAAATAATTATTTTACTTACCGTATATAATTGCATCATCATAAGTGACATCTGTACGGTAAGTTCTGAAACCAATAGCTCCTTGGAGATATTCTGATTTATCGGCTTCATTATCTGTATAGTTTATTACAGGTGTTGAGCCATTGTTAACATATACTTTTATATTATTATCTGTAGCTTCAATTTTAATATCATAATCAACACCTGCCTGGACATTCATTGGATATTGAGTTAACCATCTGCAGTTGTTTTTTAATTTCCAAAGGATAATAGCATTATTAAAAGCATCAACAGTAACATTATAGCCTGTGAACATATCTGCACCTGCATTTATATTGCTTGCTCTAAACATTATACCTGCTGAGGAATAGGTAGTTTCGTTTGCTACATTTATTTTAGTGCTAAGTATAAAATTCCCAAACGAATCAAATTCAGAACTGTTTACTTTTTTGATTACAGCTTTTATTCCTTCTCCGGCAACGGCCTTTAATTTCTTATTACTTACTGTCCAGTTTGTGCTGCTTTCTCCGGCAACAGTCCGCAGTCTTGTTGGAATTATGCCCGTAGTATCAGTGTCAAAATCATCCCCAAATAATGGAACAGACACTCCGTTTACCTCGAAATTATCATAGTGTGCGTGGGTTCGGTAATTTCTCACGCCTACCTGCCCGGCAGCAAGTAACTGATCTCTGTCGGGATTGGTATCTTTATAAACAATAACAGGGTTTATCATGTCATCCAAGTATACTTTAATTACGTTTTCTATCATGTCTACTTTTAGATGATACTTCTTGTTGGGCAATATATTTGTGAGATGATTTGCTGCAATAGTGCAGTTGTTATTGAATCTAGCAAGTGTTACTGCCTTGTTGAAGGCATCTATGGAAACAGTGTACCCTTTGAAAGCATCCGGCCCTGATCCTATATTTGTAGCTCTTAACACTATACCAGCCCCAGAGTATGTTGTACTGTTTGATACTGTAACATCACTTTCAACAGTAACATTTTTATAAGCTTGGTTTTTTAGCAATGCTTTTATACCTTCACCAGCTTCACTGCTCAATTCGCCTTTCTCATAAGCCCATTTTGAGGATTCCTCAAACTGCCATGTATTTGTGTCTGCAAATTCAGGCATATTAAACATATTCCAGTAAAAAGGCACCAGTCTGAATCCGGATAATGTTGCTTTACCACTCACAGGTGAAGCTTGTGAACCTAATGATATCTTTAAACTGACTTTTCCTGTATTACCCGAGTTAAAGGATATATCTTTATAGAGGAAATTTACAAATTCACTTGCAGGTATGCTGTTGCTTATATTTGCAATAGATACACTTGCATTATTAGGTGCAGACAAACCATTTACACCGTAGTATAAGAGTTTATAATCCCTGTTAGGTTCAAGGTTCAACTCTTGTGAAAGAGTTGCATAACCGCTGGTGAGGCTAATTTCACATGGTTTTGGATCAGATGTGGTTTTTGGTATAGTAATTGGTGTTATTGTAGAATCGTTCAGCTGATATCCGGAACCGCTGATTGTCCAACCTGAAGCCTTATTTAAAAGCATTCCGTTTTCTATGGCAGATACATATAATTTGAATGTTTCCTCATATTTATTACCCTGGCTGTCATTGAGTTTGATAGTAACATTGAAGTATTTAGTTGCAGCATCCGTTGGAACAGTCCAGTTCAAATTATATGTTCCAGTTGAATTTGTAATGGGAACACTTGCAGTTATTGTACTAGTGTTTGGAAGCCCATCAATCTGCATATTTACAGATGAACTATCTGAATCCTTTATTCTAATAGGCAATGAAACTGTGTTTCCGGCTTTTACTTCAACGTTACGGAAATAGTTTGTAACGACTGGCATTGAAGTTGATGTTGTTTTAGTTTTCTTATATTTTATTGTCGGGTCACCATAAAAAGTAGCCTGCATAGTATAATAACAATAGTTTGTTATAAGGAAATTCTGCGCTGCTTTTCCTGCACAAATATTTGTTGCATCGTTGAATATATTTGTGTAGGAACCAGGGTAGTAAAGATTCGAAGGTGCAAGATCTCCAAAAACATTTAATACGTAATCACTGTTGTAAATATAAGCCTTGCCCAAACAATCTTCGTTATTGCCGTTAGTAGATAATTTGTAGGAAATATATCTTGAACTACTACAGGGAACAAGAAGAACCGCCCTTGATTTTACGTTTATTTTGCGCAATTTGTCAGAGGTTAGAAAATTAGGATTAGGGTTATAGAAAGTACCGTTTATAAGCGTACTGTCAACATAGTTGTGGGCATTGATAAAACCATGTCCATTAATAAAAACTGCTTTAAAACCCTGACTGCTTAATGTATCGTAAAGGTATTCATCATTACTTCTAGTTGGATCGTAGTTTAGTTTTACACTTGTGAATTGTGAATCCAAGTAACTATTTAAATGATCCTTTGAACACTCCCCATATAAATAATATCTACTTTCCTCTTCGTTTGTAAGAGTTGCACCTGTGCCAATCCTGTATGAATGCACTTTGTTTAAATACTTAATTACTTCACGACATTCTTTATAATCGTTATCAATAGTATCGTAAGAATTGTCCGATTGTCTAACGATACTACCTTTTATGTAAATTCTCCCGAAAAACATTTCTGGAGCAATGTTGCTGAAATTATAATTACCGGAGGAATCCAAAGGAGGACTGACAAAACCGCTATTAACAGTCCATCCCATATTCATGTCTGCATAATAAATATCACAAGGATCTGCATAATAACCGTCATTAGGATCTATAATGGTATTATTTTTATTTCTAAACCATGCAGTTTGTATTGCAGGATGTGAGCCAATCATTATAAAGCCGGTATAGCCATTTCCATAATAACCTCTTATCATTTCTTTTAACTGATCTGGTGTACTGCATATTTTTTGCGCGGACCCATCTGCGACATTGTTGACATTTACTTGAGCTGGAAGCCAACCTTCATTAATCAAATCAGCTTTATACTGATCAAGTGCCTGTTGTAACTGAGTTCCATTGCTTGCCTTTAATAAAGGGTTGCTCACAATTATCAGGAACTTTTCGTTAGACGCAGCATTTGCGTCAATAGTTAAACAAAAGCTAGTTAACAGTAATGAAACAACTAAAGTTAACAATATAAACTTTTTCATAAACATTTCTCCTTATAAGCTTTTTTGATAGATAGGTACTTGGTTTTTTTACAATACCATATCAAACCCTGCTTTTCAATACTAAAAATTCAAATTATCCCTAAAAATACCCATGCACTTTATTTTAAATAAAAAATCATAAAATAATATTATCCTTAAGTACTGAATCTCCTGCACAAAACAAAAAATCTCTTTATGTAAGAACCCGTAAAGTCAAAAAATATGACTTTACGGGTTTGATAATCACTGCACTTTAAAATACGACATCATCAATATAGTACAGATCACCTGTACCTGAAATCGAATCCGTTGAAAATACAAAACGGTCCATTGTCGCATAGCTTCCGCAGTTAGTAAGTGTGCCGACACATTTGTCATCTACAAAAAGATTTGCAGATGTTGTACTTTCCGCCTTGAGCTCGATACGTGTCCACTTGCTTAACGGAACTTTATTGGCTGCTGCAAGTGCTGTCCATTGACTGCCGTTGTAATATTGTATGCTGCCATCAGCCAGAAATTTGATACTGAACACCTTGTTTGCATTTCCTCCGCTGCACAGCGAAATTACAATACCGTTTGTTATGTTTTTTGCATATAGCATACATTCCAATGTTTTACTTGTAGTGGAAGTGCCTGTTTTTCCTGCCAGAACTTCCTGGCTGGTGGATGTGTCCTCCAACTTAAGTGCTTTTGATCCGAGGTAGTAATTCTGGTTATCCACTACTACTGTGCTGCCTGATACGGTGTAGCCTGAGGGAGACTGACCGACTTGCTGCGATTCCAAACCATCCGTAATGCTCTTTATGTAGGTGTAGTATTTTGTAAGGAACTCATCCCAAAGACTGTCCTGAGTCAAAGCTAATGGTGATGTTGTCAGAATACTTTTGTTGTATTGAGGATAAAAATAGTATCTAAAAAGTTGGTTGGAAGCCAAACAGATGGAAAGACCATTGGTATTTCCAAGGTAGGGAAGGGTACCATTGTAGGCTGCTTTTCCGTATAGACCTCTTCCTGTATCGCTCCACACCAAGCACTTCTGATAGTCTGTAATCAGCTTGTTTGCATATGCCTTAAGTGTGGTATCACTTGTATTTGCTGCTACACGCTTTGCAAAATCGATAAGGTCAGCGTAGGAATCTACACTTAGGCGGAATACATTGTCTACACTGCTTTTAATATCTGAAAAATCCGTTTTTGCATTTAAAAGCATTGCAAAGGCTTTAAAATCATTGGCGAAACTTTCAAATGAGCTGCCCATCCTGATACAGGAGCCAGCCGGGGTGTATAACAATTCATCAAGCATGCCTGCAACCGTTTCTACCGGGGCATCCGGCTGCTGCTCAAGTTTTTGAACAAACTGGTTTATATCAAACACACCTGCAGTTTCTTCGGATCCCTGAATATAGTCAGCTTCATTCCTCAGTTGGTACAGGGTTTCCATCATCTGCATGAGACAGTCATACATGCTAAGAATATCCACCTTTTGTCCTGTTTTTTGTCTGGCAGCCTCCATGGCTCCCTTTACTTCAGGCAGCTCTAGCGTATCACAGTTGTTGGTATCATCAATACACATCCCGTAAAGGCCGGTACCATGATTGGATGGCATAAGCAGGGTGTGTTCTGCCGGGTAGTTGGTCTGACAGTAAACAATGAAATCCTCCAGAGTTTTGGGATCCCCCATGTTGACTTCCCCATAGTCCTTAATACACCTAGAATAAAAATCAAAGAAATTGTATCCGTCCTGAAGCCCTTTCTCAAGTTTGAAAAGCTTTGCTCCAGTCCAATCATTGCTTGCTGCTAAGTCGCCATCGTAACCGGGTAACCTATCCATCAGTACCATGACATTGATATCAGTGCCTATCATATCCTTTTCAATTTGCACAATATTAGATAACATAGTTTTTTCCAGATTATTGTCGCCATCCATATACAGCAGCAAATTCCACTTCTTTTTCCCGTAAATTTCTGATACTTCCGCTAATGTCAGACTCCTTTTATATAGTGCCACTTCGTCCAGGGAACCGTTAAAATTGTTGCCGGAATCAAGAGCATGTCCGCCTACCAGAAGATCAGCAGTGTTATCCAGGCTGCCCATTCTGTTTGTCGGGTTAAAAGTTCCTTTAAGTGCTCCGTCAACGTAGAAGCATATTCCCTGAGGATTGTCCCTGTCTACTGTCACTGACACAAAATGCCATTTTCCGTCGTTCAATGTTATGCCTGAAGGTTTACACTGATAATTGTACCAACCGCTGGTAGAATCAGCCAATTGAATAACCAATGATGTGCCGTAGTACAGGCAGAGATGGTATCCTAGAGGAGAATAGCCGTTGTCGGTAATTTTGCCCAAGATCCTTTTGTCCAGGATACTTTTGATACCTGTCGTACTGGTGGATTTAAACCAGCAGGATACCGAAAAGTCTCCTGTACCAAAGTTTAGATTAGAGGAATTGCTTATTTTGGCGCAGTTCTGACCGTCAAAGTCTGCACCGCTCCTGTAATAATCATTGTGATCGCTGTAATTAAGGATGGCTCCGTTTGAAGTACTTACCGAATTACCCTTGCCGCTTGAGTCGATCAAGCTCTTGTTAAAAGGCAGCTTTAGAACCGTATCTGCTTCATAGGAAGGTGAATATTTGCCTGAGGTTTTGTATAAAGAATATATTTCACCATGAATGATAGAACGATTGTAAAGACTCACCTCATCCAACATACCAGTAAATCCGTACAATGAATCCTTGGTGCCTCCCAGCATAAGGTCGGCAGCGGTATTCATACAGCTGCTCAGGAAATTTACCGTCTCAAATGAAGCGGAAACCTCCATCCCATCACAGTAACATCTAAAATAGTAAATTTCACTTGTAGCAGCCTTATAAAAATTATATGTATACATGTGCCAGTTGCCGTCCTGCGGTATTGGCATGTCCAACGTGTGACTTACCTTGGTGTCATTGTAATAGGATTGGAGATGAAGGCATGTAGGTATTCGTAATATCTCAAAGCCGTTCTTTTTGCCGGAGTCCTCCTTGATTTTACGCATTACGACCTGCTGTGTAACACCAGAGGGCATAGCCGATGTTTTCATCCAGAAATTAATACTGACTTCGTTTCCCAGATGCAGGCTTGGTTTGTCGGGAACAATCATAGCATTGGTTCCGTCAAGCTGCAGAGCCTGGCCAGATATACCGGGAGCCATCGTACTTACGGGTTTCAGAAAAGTTCCGTGGCTGTTATTCCCGGAACAGTCATCTCCGCTTCCGTTGGTGAATTCCCAATATGCAGCTGCGTTGGCGTGCGGATTGATTTTGCGGACATACAGCTTCACATAATCCACTCTTACAGACAAATGCCAGATACCTGACCATGAAAGTTTCAGACCACGTGTCTCATACTGCGGGCTCCAGTTTCCACTGACGTAAGGCAAATTACGGTTATCCAGAGTAGTAGCCCCAGTGACACCTTTTTGCGCCCTCCACACCAGTTTATACTCGTACCCTTCTTCCTGAAGACCGGTAAATGAAAGTTCCTTGTCAAAACTATTGCTGCCAGTAATCGGCGGGTCATAAATCAAGTAGAAATCCTGGAATGTATTGTCCCACTTGATTTTTTCATATTGACTGTCCACAGGATTTGTGTTATAACGAATTTCACCCTGGTACACCCAGTCACTGTGAACTTTTTTACGGTAAAGCTTTACATTTTTAAGCTCAATACTGGCATTTGACATCCCATCCCATGTCAGGGTCAGTCCATATGTCTCATAAGGCTGGCTGTAGCTTCCGTCAGCAGGAAGACTTCTCCCGTCTACAAAGGTAGTGCCTGCAGTGCATCTGGCTGTCCACTCCAGTTTGTATTCATATCCCGGTTGTGCCGTCTGGGCAAACGAAACGGTCTTCTGAAAATAATACGATGATGTAGGTGGGTAATAATACAGTTTATAACACTGACTGGCAGAATCCCAGTAAAATTTTTCATACTGGTTGTTAAGCGGGTTGGTTGCCTGTGTGAGTGTGCCCATATCCTCCCATGATTCCGCAGCGAAACTACTGACTCCCATAAGTAGAATTACAGTTAATGCAGCCAGTATACATCCATATATCTTAATACTTTTTAAATTATTCATCAAAATCCCTCCTTACGGGTAGTATACATGTAAAAACTCATTCCATTTGGTGCTTGAAAGCAGATCATAACCTGTATCCGTGTAACCGAAATACTGTTCATAGAAGCTAAGAGTATTCTTACTTGTTGGAAAGAATATTGTCAAACCGTTTGCTTTCCCAAGATAGCTTCCATATGTCTTATTAAAAACCACACAACTGTTAAAAGCCGTTTTTAATGCTGCAGCAGAGTTCTTAAGATTTGTATCCGTTGTTTTGGCGGCAACATTATCAGCAAAATTGATTAAATCAATGTAACAGTTATTCCCAGCCATATTTATGGTGCTGGCATATGCAGCTTTTATGTCTGTTAAATCAGTTTTTGCTGCCAAAAGTGTTGAAAAATTATTCAGTGCGGTAACAAAGTTTGTCATTGCTCCGTCTTTTGTTTTGATTGCTGAAAAAGTCCATTCTCCAGAAAATTGTGAAAACAGCTTTGTAATATCCTCAGGGCTTTTAGACGCGTTCTTTACAAACTCGGCATAGAAATCTTTTTCTTCTAAGGTCCAGCCAAAAGCCATTTCTTCCGTGCCTACTATGTAATCAGCCTCGTTTCTGAACTGATATGCAATTTCAGCCATTTGCATAAGACATGCATCAAAATACAGAATATCAATCTTTTGTTTTGTCTTTAAACGGGCATTTGTGAGAGCCTGCTTTGCCTCAGCTATAGTCATTACGTAGCCCTTTGAAGTCTCATCCTGACTTATTCCTCTAAGACCGTCCCCATGGTTGGCTATTGAAACAAGAGTTTTCTCAGCAGGGTAGTTTGTCTGACAATATGTGATGAAATTTTCTAAATTATTCGGATTGGACATATCCAATTCTCCATAGTCTTTCAACAATTGAGAACAAGTGAAATAAGACGAATCAGGGTCTTTTGTAACATAATACAGTCTGGTGCCTGTCCAGTCTTTTTCGTTTGGTTGAGTATCCTCGCCTTCAATTCTGTCCAGCACTACAAGGAAATTGACATCATCAGTAGATCCGGTTATTTCACAGTCATTCAATTTTACGAGCTGCTGGCTTTCCAGATTATTGTCACCATTAAGGAAAAGAAGCATGTTCCATTTCTTTTTCCCATAGACCTTTTGAACTTCTGCCGCCGTCAAAGACTTTTTATAAATCTTGACTCCGTCTATTGCACCAATGAAATTATTGGCTGGATCATCAATGTGTTTGCCTATTAGAAGATTTGCTGATGTATCCAGACTTCCCGTTCTGTATGTAGCATTGTCACTGTATTTTAACTGACCATCAATATAAAATTTAACGCCTTGGGTATTGTCCCGGTCAACTGTAACTGTTGCAAAATGCCAGTTACCGTCGTTAAGTTTAGTCCCAGAGGGTCCGCGGTAATTGCACCAGCCTCTTACATCATCTGCCATTTGCAATAAAATATCGGTTCCGCCATACACACACAAATGATAACCTTGCCATCCCGAACCTACGTTAATTCGTTTATCCAGAATTGTGTTTATATTTGCTGTATTTGTGGTTTTAAACCAGCAGGAAATTGAAAAATCTCCAGCGCCCAAGTTGATTGATGGAGAATTAGCTACCTGCAGATAGTTCTGACCGTTAAACTGGATTGCTTTACCTTGAGGCTCGGTTTTTGACGTTACAAATGCAGGCACGATACCATCCATTTGTATGGCATGATTATAGTTGTCACTGTAATCAAGGAGGTTTCCGTTGGCGTTAATGTCCAGTACATTAACTTTTTTAAGTTCATTGGCAGTTACATCTGGGCTTGCCTCCGAAATACTTATAATATCACTGTAAGAAAGTGCTTTTTTGTATATTGTTACATCATCTACAACGCCTGTAAAGCCATTGTTACCCAAACATAAAGGTCCAGGATTTAATGAAGTTGAATTTGCATTAGCATTTAACTTTGCGTATTCAATAATTTTCCCATCGCTGTAAATAATCAAATTATACGTTACGGCTTTATCGTAAACAAGAGTGAGATGGTGCCAATTACCATCATATTTCATGACATCCGAACCATATACAGTTCCTGCTTTTCCATCTACATACAAGCAGGCAATGAGCGTACTCCCATTTGCTACCATCTCATATCCAGAAGTTTTTCCATCTACTGTATTTGTATTATTAATCAAAGTATACATTCCAGTGGAAGATGTGGCCATCTTGTACCAAAAGCTTATGGAAAAGTCCTGATCACCAAAATATAGACTACTGCTGGCCGGAACAGTCATATAACTGTTTGCTTCAAGACCCAATCCCTGACCTGTTTTACCCGGAATATTTGGTTGTACATTTCCAACATAAGTTCCGTTATTACCGTTTCCCGTTGTATCATTGGCCAGTCCGCCCTTAAAATCCCATTGGGCGGTAACTTCATATTCACTGAAAAAACTATCCCGCGCATAAAGCTTTACATATTCAAATTCAATCGTATTGCTTGTAGCTCCTGTCCAGACAAGAGTTCTTCCTTTTGTTTCATACTCATCGCTCCATGTACCCAACGGTAAAGCATGCCCGTCTATGGATGCTGTGCCGGTTACCGACCTTGCCTTCCATACAAGCTTGTATTCGGCTCCTCCCTCGAATGCTGAACCCCAGCTGATTATCTCGGTAAAAGGTACAGAAGGTGCGTTGTTGACAGGTATATATGCATAGGCAACCAAATTCCCTCCAGTGTTGAAATAATAACATAACTGGGGCGTCGCTGAACCACTTGCCACTTTTATAACCGGGCTGTTTTTTAACTCTCCCTGCAGAATCCAGTTATTTTCCCTCGCTTGTACCGTAGAAGCGAGAAACATCGACACCATAATAATCACCAGTGCCATTAAGTTGTACTTTGCATAATTTCTTCGCTTGTTTTTGTGCTGCTCTTTTTTTCCCTCAATCATTTGAAAATTTCCTCCTTAAGAATTATTTTTGTTGAATTCTCACAGCATAGAATAAGCTGTTATAATACTTTTTAAAAAGAGATAACATGCATTTATATCCTTCCAACTTTAAATATTCTTTTATAAAGATCATCAGTTATAAAGATCATCAGTAATAAATAATAATAGCACTTTAATTAAAATATATAAGTACCAACTTATTGGTACCCCTAGCATTGAATCTACGTTTAAATTACTGTATAATTTTCATAGGGAGTTTCTAAAGGGCAGATAGGTATATATTGTCATTCTTTATAACGCAGGAGTTGTTTATGATATTATTGGTAGTTATTCTCCTATGGATGATCGGAGGAATATCTCTTTTATGCAATTACGAAAATAAAACGATCCGCTGGTTTGCGTTAATTTTTTTTATTTTAGGTTGCAGCTGCAGTAAACCTTTGGTTGATGAAGTGGTCTTATACTATTTGGGAGATGATCTGATTGGCTTCCCCAGACTATTGATTTTTATCAAAACCATAGGAGTGGGTATGTCATGCCTTGCACTTTTTTCTGCACCCTACTTTATTATCAATTTCACCATGAGCTATTCGGGAATTTTTGAAAAAGTGAAAAAGTCTTACGTGAAGTTAATTGTTCATCTTTTGCTGCTCCCTGTAGTTGCAATGTTTATAATTTTTCCTTTAAATATTTACCAATATCCTTTGTATATCGATTATAAGATTCTTTGTGTTTTCGCGGTGCCGTATGCTTTCTTAGGATGTGCTTTTCTACTATATTCATATTGGGTTGAAATAAGCAAAACAGTTAGAGAGCAGCGGTTGATGGCTTGTTTGGTTTTTATACCACTCACCATATTGGGAATAACGACAAGCTATGTTCTTCCTGCTTTTAACTTAAGAAGTGCATGGAAATACAATAGATGGGCAGTTATTAGCTTATTTGTTACATATTCATATGTTGCTTACAGGTATGGAATCATGGGATTCAAGCTAAAGTTTGAAAAAATAAGGTTGGACAGCACAATGAAAGCCACCTCTTCCGGTACATCCATTATAAACCATGCTTTTAAAAATGAGATTTCCAAGATTGCACTTTGTACGGATAACATAAGGAAAAGTCCGGATAAAAATTCTACTTCAGCCGATAAAAATCTAGCTATTATCCAATCCTCAGTAAATTACCTGAAAGATCTTGTCACAAAAATACAGGAAAACATGCGGGATATACAACTGAACACTAAACAAGAAAACCTAAACAGCCTTTTGGATCATGCGATAGAAATCATAAGACCTTCCTACGGGTCAAAAAAACTAATTATTCGAAAAGATTGTAATCATGATATCATCCTGGTATGCGATGCTATTCATATAAAAGAGACTTTCATCAATATTTTAAGGAATGCTGCAGAGTCCATAATTGAGGATGGACTTATTGCTATTTCCGTCACTGTAGTAAAAAGAAATGTTTTTATTACAATTAATGATAACGGAATCGGAATGCCTTCAGATATTGCGTCAAAAGTATTTGATCCTTTCTTTTCTACCAAAAGAAAGGATGGTAATTTTGGACTTGGCCTCTCTTATAGCTACAATGTTGTGAAAAGTCACGGTGGTGATATAGAAATCTCCAGCAAAGAGGGTTGCGGAACTTCTGTGACTATAAAAGTCCCTCTTGCTGGAAAGGACAGATATCGTAAAAACATGGGAAGAGTAGGTTGATGTATGGACACTATAAAAGTATTTCTTGTGGAAGATGATCCTGATTGGGTAAGCCTATTGGTAGACTTTTTGGAATTCGAGCCAGATATAAGGATTGCACTGACTGCTGCAAACAAGCAGGAGGCTGTCGAAAAAGCTGCAATCCATGATTTTAATGTAATTATCATGGATATTAACTTAAATGAAACCGATTATGATGGAATTGATGCTGCATCTGAAATTCTAAAAACAAAAAACGCAAAAATTATCATGCTGACATCTTTTGACGAGGATGAACTCATTATTAAATCCTTTTCTGCAGGAGCAGTGGAGTATCTAAGGAAAATGGATTACCAGGCTTTGCCTCATATAATTAGATCAGTCAATAGAAATAGAACACCCGTGGAAGTTCTACAAAAAGAGCATGCAAAACTAAAGCGGGAAAATACGATTATTAAAGAGTTGTCAAGAGCCGAAAGAGAAATTTTTGAGCTAAAAAGTCAGGGTTACACCCTAAAAGATATCATGATTAAACTGAATAAATCTGAGAGAACATTAAAAAATCAAGTGGGAATGATCTTAAAAAAACTTAATGTAAAAAGTTTGAAGGAAGCACTGGAGAAAATGAAGCCATAGGCTTTCACGAGTGCGTTGATGACTATTATATAAAAAAAGAAATAAGAGGTGAATAAAAGTGCAATATCAAATTGGGGATTTTTCCAGAATCTCCCGACTAAGCATAAAAACTCTTCGTTATTACCATGAATGTGATTTACTCCACCCAACTTATATAGATGATGACTCAGGATACAGATATTATAATGAAGTAAGCCTTCAAAAGGTTAATATTATTAATAAACTGAAAGAACTGGGTTTTCCTCTAAAGGAAATAAAAAAAATACTCCATAATTACAACGACGATACAGAATTATTGGAATCTTTGATAAATAAACAAGAAGAAATTTACAATAAAATTGTAGAATATGAAAATATGTACAAAAATCTTGAATTACTAATAAGGCAAACTCGACAGGGAGAAGAGGTTTTTATGACAAGTTTAAACAACGAAATTACTGAAAAAGTTATCGAAAATACATTAGTAGCAAGTATTAGATTTAAAGGTAAGTATCAGGAAATTGAATATTATCTGGAAAAATTGTACAAACATTGTGGAAAGCATTGTATTGGAAGCCCCTTTTCCTTATACTATGATTATGATTTCAAAGAAGATGATGCAGATATTGAAACTTGTGTTCCTGTCAAGGTTGCTGTTGAAGCAGAAGGAATAAAAAGCAGAGTTATTAATGGTGGCAAAGCTCTTACAATTCTACACAAAGGACCATATGAGTCTATAGGAAGAGTATACAAGACGCTTATTGACCATGTAAACCAACGTAATATACATTTATTACTTCCAACCAGAGAAGTTTATTTAAAAGGACCTGGTGTTATTCTTCCCCGTAATTCAAGTAAGTTCATTACAGAAGTTCAAATGTATATAAACGATGAATTCCAGCATTCTATTCAATATTAATATTCAACTTATTTTGAAAATCCTCTATACTAAACCCTTGTATTCTTTTAAAAGCTTCCGGGTGAGAAATTGTATATGTCTGTTGAAATGTTATGAATGGTGAAAATACAAATACTCCAATAAGTAATCCTATTGTAGCAGCTTTGAAATCAGCTTTTGAGAAGGTTTCAACTAAAACCCATAGCATATTCAGAACCATAAATATATGACATATCTGGGCTATTATGTTATTTCCACTCCAGGGAAAAAAGTATATACCAAGACCTCCGAAGAAAAATAGCGGAAGTATGGATACATGAAGAGCAGTTCTGTTTTTTGTAACCATATACACTACAAAACCTACAATATAAGCTATATTTGTCGGTCCACAGGCATTAAAAACCAACCACTCAATAAAACTCACTTTTGTCATTCCAAAAAAGAAGTACATGCTATTAATTGTAAGAACCAAAAGTATACTTGCCAAAATAATTCCAATCTTTTTCATTACAGACACCTCCATATTATTTGTTTGTATATAGACTATAATGTCTCCAGCAACAGGAGAGTCAAGAATTTTTTAATCACAATAAAACAAGCACATTTAAAAGAAGGCAATTGCTCCATTTATAGAACAATCCCCTTCTCTTCTTGTAAAATATTTTTTAGTATTAAATTGATAAGTATGATAGCTTAAATATTTGATTAAACAATAATTTTATCAACCCACCAAGCAGATTTTGATTACCTCAGCAATTACTTAAATATAGCATTGGTAAGCCTGTCAAAAAGCTTTTCCGCATTACCTGTACCTGTACAATTCTCCATAATAATCGCTGCTGGATTACCATTGCCTGTGAATCCATGTTTAGCATTATTGTTAGCAACACAGCTTTTTAGAATATGAGCAACTGATGCAGTATCGTCACCTAATTTGAATCCGTTACCGTCTCCGCCTGTCACCTTACCTGAAGGTAATTTACCATTGCTGCTCGCTTCACAGTTTTCCAATGTAACTTCACCTATAGGACCTGTTTCTGATTTGGTATATAGATCCCAACCGTCATCGCAGTTGAACTCCGCTTTGCAATTCCTAAATATATTGCCTTTTCCACATGTAAGTTTAGCTGCAAATCCGTCTGCATTTTCAATAGTTGAATCCATGTTCTCTGAAGAATAACAGTCCAAAACAAGGTTGTTGCTAGGCCATTTGTCAATTGAACTATACGATGTGTTATATCTTGACAACTGAAGCCCACTATCGTGATTATACTTAAATATACAACCTTCAATTATGTTATTGCTTCCTGCAAGCAACATTCCATTATCTCCTGCACCATTTATTGCAACATTTTTAAAGTGCCAATAATTAGCGGCAAGAACTACTCCTCTGTTGGATGATTTTTCATCCATTGCTGAGAAATCAATAATAGGTTTGTCCGTGCCATAAGCTGCTATCTTCTTCATTGCACCTGAATTACCGTTATTACCTTCAGCTACAGTGATCGTTGTAGAATATTTATAAGATCCTGATTTCAAATAAATAGTGTTTCCTGGTTTTATTGAATTTATTGCTTGCTGCAAAGTCATTGATCCATTTGGCTCAAGTATAATGTCACCATCTACTGGCTGACTTGTCTGTGCAGGAGTTGATGTTGTAGTTTTAGTTGGTGTTGCTGTTGTAGTTTTAGTTGGTGTTGCAGTTGTATTTTGGTTAGAACCAACTGGAAGTTTAGTAATCATACCCAATAAATATTGTCTAAAGAAACCAAAGTCAAGTGAATTTACACTGCCATCAAGATTCAAATCTGCAGCACTGTATTGGTTGCCTGACAATTGTACAGATCCAAGTATGTACATTCTTAATGTTGCAAAGTCAATTGAATTTGCACTGTAATCTCCATTCAAATCACCATATACTATCCCCGAAGCATGAGTTGGTGTTGGCGTTTGCGCTTGAGTTTGTGTTGGAGTTGTTGATGATGTTGGTATTACTATTGGTGTTGATGAACCATTAATTTTTCCTACCCCTGCATATTGTGTAACAATAGATTTTACCTGATCAACAGAAGTCAATACACTTGAATAAGTATAAGGAGGAGTAAAACTGCATGTTGATGTTGTAGGCTGATTACCTTTACAATTTGTAAAAACGTTATTACTTACATCCCAAAATCCAGGTTCGTCACTATAGTATGCACCAATCGGTCCCTCTGCAAATCCTAAAGCATCATCCAAAGATCCACTTCCAACATTCTCGAAAACATTATTCTCTATTCTTAATTTTGCTCCCATTCTTGAATTAATCGCCGAACCCTCAGCATCTACATAGTAGTTGTTGAACATATGTCCTGTTCCGCCTCTGTAGCTTGGCAAACGGGATTTTGTGTGTGAATATATATTGTGGTGGAAAGTTATTTTTCTATCAGAGGTATCACTATCAGACGAACCAACAAGGCTCGTTTTAAAAGCATCATGGAAATAAGTCCAGGAGACTGTGATATATGCACTTGATCCCTTGGCATCTAAAAGCCCGTCATACCAGTCAACGTCTCCGCCGCTTATATCTCCTTTAGTATCTATTTTTCCATCTCCGTTACAGTCACCAATCATATTGTATATTTCACAGTGGTCTACCCAAACATTGGTCGAATTTTCAATACCAATACCATCCATTGGAGCTCTGGTATGATGAATTTTCATGTTTCGTACGATAATATTGCTTGATTTAACAATATTAATTCCTACACCTTCCAATTCCCCACTTGTTCCAACACCAAGGAATGTGATATTCTTAACTTCTTTTACAGCGATTACTTCTGATCCCGTAATCTTGCCGGTAAACTTTATTATTAGCGGAGAAGTATCACTATTTTTTTTCCTTGTACTCAAAAGAGTATTAACCTGAGATAAACTGGTTGCTATTACTTCCGTACCTCCGGTACCACCGGTAGTTCCTCCATTTAATGTTGCAAATCCCACCATCGCAAACATATCTTCTGCTTTAGCAGTTGTTGATGTAGCAGCAAACGTAGTCAAAATCATTGACAGTATAATCAAAAACGACATATGTACTGAAACTCTCTTTGTCATAAAACATCCTCCCAATTAATTTTAGATCTCCCTGCGCTTCTTTCATTGTAGCTTAAATTGTCATACCGATAAACAACTATACTTTACAGCCATTCACCTCCTAAATATAAGTTTTTGTAGAAAATCTATTTATGAAATATTCCATATAATTTAATATAATCTTATTTCCATATAGCTTATAAAGTCAATTTACACTATTCTGTTTTACATATACATTTTTTAATGTGCAATTTTTAGAGTGCTTATTTCAGCACTTTGGGGCGAGCTAATCTTAATACAAAATCCCATACTATATAATAAAGTGCTCTACTTAAGTGAGAATTCTTAAGCAGAGCACTTTGATATTTTTCATACAATCTTATTCTATATTTTTATTTAGCCTGTACTCACCCGGAGTAAACCCAGTTACTTGTTTAAACCTTCGAATAAAACTAGAGGCATTGTAATACCCCGAATTTTCTGCAATATTTTTAATCTGCATGTCGCTTGTGCTAAGAAGCTCTTTAGCTTTCTCAATCCTCAAATTTGTGAGGTAATAAACAATATTTTGACCGGTTTGCTCTTTGAAAAAGCTGCTCAGATAATTCAAAGACAAATTGAAATGGTCTGCCATTTGTTGAACCGAAAAATTGCTGTCAGAATAACTGATTTCTATGTATTCCATCATTTTCTCAATTAGTGGTATAACACTTTGGGTTTCATTAGTATTTATATCAATATTCTGTATAGTTTCTAAAATCACATTTTGCTGTATAGAATTTGGAACAACATCTGGCATAAAACTGTTTTTAGCATCGTTCTTCAAGGTATCTGTCAAATTTTCAATAGGATCTTTTGAAAGTTGGAAACGTTTTCTTGGCTTTAGTAAAGTAAAAGCTGTAATATTTAGCACCAAAAAGGCAAGCAATGTTGCTATGAGTAAGAAAACGTTTGCGGTATAAATGTTTTGAGCAAAATGCTCATAACCATATTTAATGAGAAAAAGAGGATTCATTCCATGGCTGTATACTATTTCGATGTGTGCAAGCCTTGCTGACTCTCCTTTGTTTCTAGTCCCCAGAATTTCTATTTCTGTTTTGTCAGATAACTTTATGTTCTCAATCTTTTTAGTAAAAAGACAATCCTTTTTGGGATTTTTGTCTGCCGTCCAGCCAGCGATCTCTGTGCCGTCAAGATTAACAGAATAAGTGCAGTTGCCGTCATCTTCATCAACATATGCTATTATAAGATCGTAGAAAGCTGGTATACCGTCAAAAGTATACTTTGCTGTTCCAACGTCTCCAGTTTTAACCACATTCGTACCTACATAATAGTCAAATTTGTAATTTGTAAGAGCCATATTTACAGCATCGATTTTTGTGTTCAAAGAGGTTTTTGGAAGTAGTAGTAAAGAGATTACAGCAAGCACGAGTAACTCAACAGAGATAATTGTAATGATTTGTTTCTTTCTCACAATAATTACCTTCCCCAAAAATCATAGTGAATCTAACTTGATTTTAAAATTTTAATGGTTATAGTATATCAAATTTTATAATACTAGTACAGACCCAAGGTCTTAAGCGAGCATAAAAAATTGTCCTATTCAAACGCAATTCTGTACTTCCTTTAAGTTTACAAAAACTTAATTGGATATTTATTGCATTCCTTATTATAATTGAATTTGGAGAACTAATTCAGATAATAATATTTTGGGGAGTGAGTTTTGTGATAAAAAAAAGCAGTTTACAACCAATGAATTTACGCTCAAAATTATGCGTAGTACTGGTGTTTACTCTATTATCTTTATGCTTATTTCAGGTGACATCAAATGCTCAGGGGTGGGCGGTTTCTCCTGTAGAAAATGAGGACATGGGGATCTTTATTCATCATTCAAATGAAGGCTATGATGTTTATGTTGGTTATAACCATCCAGCGGGACCGGAACATTCTTCTGTATCTTATTCTGAAAATTTGGATTTATATTATAATAAAAACAGCAAAAAATTAAATTTTGCCCTTTCCGGCTTTGTAGGAGAAGCGGGTGGTGCTACATGTAGTGCTTATTCAGGTTTTAGATTAAGACTTGGTGAGCTTTTGCCCGGAAAATACGAATTATCGGCATCAACTGTATTCTTATCTGACTTTACATGGGAATTTAGCAAACTTAATAGAACCTTTCAACTAACTATCCCTGAAGACAGTTCTAATTCAGAATTTGAGAAGGACTTTTATATTGATTCATCAGCTATATCCATGGGATGTAATAATATTAAGATTGCCTTCAAAGATAATGATTTTTTTCAGAAAGCAAATCCAAATCTTTCTATAAATATTTGTGATAGTAATGGAAATGAGTTAAAGAAAATTGAAGATTTTAAAGTTTCTGAAAACTCTTTACAGTCTGTGCATGACTATGGGTTTGTTTCTGAAGGCAACTATGTAACTAGGGAATACATGACCAAATTTGACAAAATGGAATACAATGGCAATGTCGGAAATATTCCATATAAATATATTAAAAATTATGCTTTTGACTATAATTTTGAGCCTGGAACAAAATACAAGGTAAAAGTCATTCTATCTGCTGATGGCACAAATTATGAAAGGGAAGAGCTAATTTATAATCCTCTATTGAGCAGTATACCTGAGGCTATTCCTCTAATTAGAAAGACATATTATGACGCTGATGAACACCAATTCACTATTAAATGTAACAAAGATTCTGCTGTTGATAATTACGAGCTCTACATGTATCCTGATGAAAAAACTCCAGAAAATATAATTCAGCTCCACACTGAACAGTATGCAAGCTATATATCAAGCACCGGCGAATTTTCGATAAGTTCAGTTGGATGTGATAAAAAGAATATAATAATTCTAGGAAAGAAGGACAATACATATTATACATCAACAAAACCATTTAAATTGGATAATAGCAAAGTAACAGACATTAGCAATATTATTTTTGAAATTGGCAACCCTAAAATGACCATTAACAACAGAGTACGAAAGAACATAGATCAAGATAGTAAAATAGTGCCGATAATAAAAGATTCAAGGACGCTGCTTCCGGTAAGGGCTTTTGTTGAAGAACTTGGAGGAACCGTTTTGTGGGATGCTACAAAGCAACAAGTTAAAATAACGTATAAGGATAAAAATATAGTATTTACACTAGGAAGCAATGAGGTTACTATCAATAATAATAAAATTTATATGGATGTTACAGCTCAAGTAATAAATCAAAGATCGTTTATTCCACTCAGGTTTCTTTCTGAAACTATGGGATTTGATGTTCAATGGGATAAATCTAACACCAATATTATAAATATAATTATGAAATGAGTTGTGAGAGCTTAAGTCATAAGTATTCCTGCAAATAAGATCAATTCAAATTCTTTGAAAATACTGGCTATCACACAAGCAGTTAAATAAATTTGTACTGCTTGTATAATAGCCCCCGAATATCTTAATACACCTTTTTCCAAATAATAATATTCTAAGAAATTAAGTATTAACCTTTCCTTATAATAATTGATTTGGTAGATTCAACCCATTGTACATTACACCCCAGGTTTTCTAATACAGCTCTTAAAGGAACATATGTCCTATCATTTATTATGGCAGGAGCACAATCGCTATTTATATTCTGTCCGTTTACTTGTATAGAACTACTACCAATCCATAGATTGACGTTCTTACCGTTTAATTGGATTGAAACTTTTTTTGACGAACCTTCCCAGGTTACGCTTCCTCCTAATGCTTCAATAGTTGCTCGTATAGGTAACATAGTTCTATTGTTTATGATCAAGGGCTTTGTACCTCTTCCAGGATCTATTTCTGCAGATATCCCATCTGCCAGCATATATGCATCTCCAATTTTCATTGAAATCTGCGATACATTTTTAGGAAGAGTAATGTTTTTTCCAAGAGTCATTCCACCTGACTTGAAGAAATCTCCTACATGTTTTTTCATAAAGGGCTGTCCATCAGTATAAATGTCATTTTGAAAGGAGGCCTGTCCTTTAGTACCTGCACCAAACAGCAATGCTATAACCCCTGAGTTTGCATATTTAGCCAGGTGATTTTCCATTCCGTTCCCAAAAAAGTATTCAGGAAAATTACCTTTATAACCTTCTCTATCTCCACCATTATTGTATACATTCTTGTGATTTGAATTTCCCAGAGGAATTTGCCATAATATCCAGCGTTTTTGACTTTTTACATTCCACAGTCTAAGCCATTCCGCATAACGATTAAAACTCTTGGAGTTTGTAGAGGCATTATCATTTGTATCAAGCCATCTATCCTGGTTATTGTTTATTTTATAAAACTCAGGATCTCTGTCCAAAGGATCACCAACCAGCAAATCATACATTTCACCGGTTTGATTGGAGCCCAGTCCCATTGGGGATAAAAACGAATACACTTTGTCAACTTCAGGTTGAAGTTTATCTGATGTTGAGAAGTAGACTATATCTTTCCCGCTGGCCCATCCTGATACATGAATGCCCAGCAACGCATTTTTCGCAACAACTTTCCTGCGTATTTCCAAAAATGCCATCCCCCAACCGGAAACACTATTAGGAAGGTCCTTAAGTTCCGATAGTCCTGTATCCTTTATTGCACAATAATCACTGGTAGATTTAGTCTGCTTCTGCATAAATCCAAACCCATCAGCTTCTACTAGAATTACTACCGGTTTCCCAAACTCTTTAACTTTTTTCATTAATAAAATGAAATCAGAGAAATACTCTTTCATTGTTGCACTATTTTTTGTTTTTGTATAGAATTGTGCCTCGCCACCTCCGGGCATTTCATTCATACAATAATATTGTATATATGGCACGGCATTCATCTGATCACAGCTTTTCATGAAATTGAGTGCGTAAGTTCCATCACGATCTCCCCAACCCCAGTTATTAGCCCAACCCTTTGTTAAGTAAATGTATCTTGAATTCCAAGGTACACCACTGTTTTTCATCCATGAACTATCATTACCTTCAAAAAGCCCAACCATCAATTTTGAAGGTAATGCTCCTGGAATAGTTCCGGCAGCTTTGTCCCCTCCATTTAGAGCATGAACCTGAACTGAAAATAATATCGTAAAGATAAAAGCAATCAAATACATCCACACAAACATAGTCCTGCATTTACTTTTTATTAAGATCTTTTGTCCATTTTTCGCAATTAAACCTGACATTTCTTTTCAACCTCTCATTTCCACTTTATCTTGATAATTATGTAAGTAAAAGATATAGCTTAACAGTTAAGCACTATTATAACAGTAATTTGCCTTCGTGTAAAATTCCAAAAGCACCTATAATTGGATATCCCGCTGTATAGATAAACTATCAATTTGTCTTTAACAATAATAATTTTTTTCTCATCTTTGCGGGAGGCTTTGAAACAGTATTAGATATAGCGAAAATAGTGTTTTTCGGGTTATGGTTTTATAATTAGGAAAGCGTGATATTGTGGAGCTGATTTGAAGGTAGTGCCTATTGTTTTAGTGTCAAACGACTCCATTGCGTGACCTTCGCAAAAAATCAGTAGGCCTTGGCTTGATAATTTTTCGCCGCGTCTATGGGACATCCTGTCCCGAGACGCTAAAAATGCCATCCGTGGCATTTTTGCTTCAAATTATCAATCTTTCGGCCACTGATTTTAATGCTCAAGTCAAGCAATTACATCATTTGACACTAAAACGGGTTATGTATTTGTAAAACATTTGATAATTTTGTAATTTTCAATATAAATCTATAATTATATGTGATAGAATCGAAATATAAAATGCAAGTCAGAATTGTGAAAATTGTTTATACATCTGCAAAAGAAAATAGTGTATGTGTGATATTTAAAGAAACATATTCACGTTCAGGAGGAGTTTCATAAATGAAGTATATTTGTTCCTTTTCGCAAATCACATCAGAACAGATTGCCTTTGCAGGCGGTAAGGGTGCGTCTCTTTCAAAAATGGCTAAGGCTGATTTGAATATCCCTGAGGGTTTTATAATATTAGCTTGTGCATTTGAAAATGGTGTATTGAGGCAGGAGGCAAGTGAAGAATTATCTGTGCTCATTACAGGATTATGTGAGCAGAAGACTTATGCCGTAAGGTCTTCCGGTCTGAGTGAGGATGGGGAAAAGGCTTCCTTTGCAGGAGGTTTTGAAACAGTATTGGATGTAGCGAAAAACAATATTCCTAAAGCAGTCGAAAAGGTTATAGCGTCTTCAAAGGCTGAACGTGTAAAAACCTACAGCGAAAACATGGGTATGGAATTTCAAAATCAGATTGCAGTGGTCATTCAGGAATTTGTTAAACCTGATTTTGCAGGTGTCCTATTTACTGCTGACCCTATATCGGGAAGCAGTACAAAAATGGTAGGCAATTTTGTGCGCGGAGTTGGAGAACTATTAGTTTCAGGAGATGGGAACGCGGAGGAATTTACTTTTTCCTCGATTAAATATGCTTATTGCGGAAGTGACCTTCTTAAACCTTATGCCAAAGATCTGTTTCATATTGCCAGAAAAATTCGTAAGTTGTATGGATGTGCCCAGGATATTGAATGGGCAATTGAAGGCGGAAAAGTACATATTTTGCAGGCAAGGCCTATTACTACAATACGGCGTATAAATTATGAAACCTATGAAGTCAACGGCTCAATGAGTGGTGAATTTTTATTTTCAAACACAAATGTGGGAGAAGCATTTCCAAAAGTAATCACTCCTGTGACATTTTCTATTGCAGAATTCGTTGGCGAGGCTTTTGGACTTCCTGTATTTATTGATAATATCTGTGGTCACCCTTATGCAAATCTTAGTGTAATCTATTCATTGTTGGTGTCTTTTGGAATAAAAAAGCGGAAAGCTGTTAGCATTTTGGGTGATGTTACAGGCAACATACCTAAGGATGTTGAAATCCCGGTTTTCCCAATTAGCAGGCGGTCATTTATAAAAGCAGTTCTCAAAATGTTTAAAAGACCAAAAAATAAATACTCTAAAATGGGAATGAAGGATTTTATTGAAAATGGAGATCGTTATGCTTTTAAATTGATTGATTTAATCCGTAGCACAGATAATAATGAAAGTCTTTTGAAGCTTTGGAATGAAGAGGCTAATCCGTACGTTGCCAAAGCTCTGTCTGCGTTCTTTGGAGTTGTGACACTTAATGGTTTGTTTGACACGAGGGAAAAGCTTGTTAAAATGGCAGGTGAGGAAATTGCCAATGCTTTATGTTCCAATTGCGGTGGGGATAGAGTTTTAGAAAGTATGCAGCCCCTTGTTTGTCTTGAAAAAGTGGTAAAAGGTGAGATGACAAAGGCAGAATATGCCAGGCGGTATGGTCATCGTTCACCCAATGAAATGGAGCTTTCAATGCCATATCCTTACGAGGATGAAGCTTATATAGATAAATTGATTGAGGAATACTGCAAAAGTGGGATTAGTGCGTCTATGCTTCGGAAGAAGCAGCAGGAAAAGTTTATCAAGGCAAAGGAAGAGTTCCTCCGTATGTTTCCAAAACGGAAAAAATGGCTGGAAAACAAGCTTAGCAATTTGGCAAATTCTATGCATACCCGTGAGGAGCTTCGCAGTAAAGGTGTCAGGTTGTTTTGCATATTCCGTGAGTTTTTGCTCAAATGCGGAAGCATAAATGGAATTGGAGATGGTGTTTTCTTCTTGTATTTTAATGAAGCTGTAAACCTTTTGCAAGGAGATAGATCGGCTTTGCCTCATATTACTGAAAGACGAAGAAATTATGAGCGATACAAGACTTTGCCGACACTTCCTACGACAATCAGAGGACGTTTTGATCCTTTTGAATTGGCAAAATGTGAGAATAGAAGGATTGATTACTATGGCTTTGGCGAAGAGAATAGTTATGCCGAAAATTCCGAAAGCGAAATCATTACAGGTTATGCCGGGGCTGCTGGAATAGTGGAAGGCACTGTTCGTGTGCTCAATGATTTTTCGAAGTCAAGTGAATTTATGAATGGAGAAATTCTTGTAACAGTTGCTACAAATATAGGCTGGACTCCACTTTTTCCGAGGGCTTCCGCTATTATAACCGACATCGGTGCACCATTGTCCCATGCAGTTATTGTGGCAAGAGAATTTGGTATTCCTGCGGTTGTTGGATGCCGTGATGCTACATTAAGGCTCAAGACTGGCGACCGGGTGCGCGTTGACGGTGGAAGAGGAATTGTAAAAAAGGTTTAATAAAGCATTAAGGGGTGAAGGTTATGGGATCTATTCTTGTAGGCTTGTTTATGGGTATTATTGGTTTAGGGTATTTTGTTTATGGCAAGAAAAGTACTGAATTTAGCTTTTTAATTTTTGGCGTTGTTCTGATGATTTATCCATATCTAGTAAGAGATACAGTTTTATCGCTGGTACTTGGAATAATTTTTGCTATATGTCCATTTATTATTAAGAGGTTTTTTTAGTCTGAGTAAACGGGGAATGATCATGAGAACTAGAACTTTTATTGACACAGAAATTAAGCCTGATAGTGGAAAAATTGTTGATATCGGTTGCATTAAAGTTGATGCTTTGATTGAAGCAGACATTAGGTATTTTAAATTCATTGATACTTTATAGCTATTTTTTGATACTACTTAATCTATCCCTGAAAAAAGTTTTATGCTACAATCACAATTAAAAAATACAGATTATTTTGAGGTTAAGCTATGAAAAACCAAATTCGTTTGAAATTTATAAAACAGGATACATTTAGTTCGTTATGTAAAGAACCCATGAATGGCAATAGCCTCAACATGGGTTCTTTTATATTGATTCCTTATTTTACAACTTAATTTTTAGTCACAACAAAGCTGTAGGAGCCGTAATTTGACAGATGATATGGGTGAATTTTTACAAAATATGTCCCTGCAGCAAGATTGTTATAATCAATTCTGCAATTCACATCATAGTTATCGTCATTATAGGCCAGTCTTGTGCCGGTGCTGCTGAAAAGCTGTCCTACTGTATCGGTATCGCCGGTAGTATAGAAAGAGTAATTACCGGCGGTTGAGATTACGATTTTATAGAAATCCACGTCCTGGAAGTTTTCAATTCCATAGTCAAACTTTGCACTGGTTGTACTTCCAACACTGACTGGTTTGGAATGTATAAATGTGTCGCCGGCCCTCTCGCTTGTCTTTATTGAAGGACTGGAAGATGTAGTATTGACAAAGTCCAAAATCGCACCTTTATTAATCAAAACATACATGGTGCCATCTGAATAGTTTTCATATTTGGAATAATTATTGCTGATGGTTTCAATGTTTGAATCGTATATGATAACTCCGTTTGCATCAAGATTTCTTGCTACATCGCTGCCCATTTTATGGGACCATGTGCCATCACTGTGACGTACATAAAAATGGAAATCCGAATCTGCATCAATAGCAATAGCGATTTTCCTCCATCCGCTTGGCACAGAGGCAGAAGCTGTGGTCTGCTGGATTTGAAATCCTAATGCTGCAAGATCGGCAGACACTGCCTGGTAGATTCCATTTAATGTGTAAGGTGTACTCAGTGGAGTGTTTGAAAGCTCACCTGGTTGTAAGCCATAGGAGTTCTCGCTGCCGGTATTCTCTGCTATTATCCTCATGGCATAAGCGTAGCAATTCGTGCGGAATCTTAAGCCGTTTTCATCGTTAAACCTGCTTGGATCGTAAGTAAAACTCATATTATTGATTGGGAAGGATGTAGAATATGTTATTTCAAGGCGCGGAGGATGTGTAGTGTTTTCTGCCGAACAGAAACACTTGGCGTCAACCCGTAACTCATCAGTACAAAAGGCAAAACCTAAATTGGAAACTTTATTGTCTTTACTTCCACCTGTATTATTGTAATAATCCCTGAGCCACCCCTGGGTTATATATGTGTAAGCGTACAATACAACCCATCTGTTAATCAATTTGTTAGCATGAGATAATACACCAAAAACCAGGAGGCGTCTTATGTTATATAAAGAATGGGAAAAGTTAATTAGAGAATTCGAAAAAAGCGGAAAAACCCAGGCTCAGTGGTGTAGGGAAAAGGGGTTGAAAATCAAAGCATTCAATTTCCAATATAGAAAATATAGAAGAGATAATCAAAACAAGGAAGAAATTAACAAAACAAACTGGATGCCAATTCAGTTTGAACCAATGATGACATCAAAACTCAACATAAGAATAGGTAAAGCTATAATTGAAATTGAGAACGGATATGACGAAAGACTTTTGCAAACTATAGTTAAATCCTTGGAGGCAATATGTTGAGCATAAGTGGAACAGAAAAAGTATATCTTGCTATTGGAAGTACTGATATGAGACGCTCTATCGACGGTTTGGCAGCAATAGTTCAGCAATGTTTTTCTCTCGACCCATTTTCATCGAATCTTTTTGTGTTTTGCAATAAAAACAGGACAATGATAAAAATATTACATTGGGATCATAACGGATTTTGGCTATACTTCCGACGACTTGAAAAGGGAACGTTTAAATGGCCTTCAGATAACTCTAAAGAGACAATTCAGGTGGGTACTAGGGAACTCTATTGGTTATTAACTGGACTTTCAATTGAGCAAAAACAAGCACACCGGAAAGCAGCTTCAAACGTGGTGATATA